>DASSWD010000026.1:0-4542 GCA_035705335.1 Marinobacter sp.
TGCCGGTCTGGTACAGGGACTGTCCGAGGCCCTGCACTTTGCTGAGCAGGCAGATCTGGATGTACGCAAGGTGGTGGACGTGATTTCCAAGGGCGCCGCGCAATCCTGGCAGATGGAAAACCGCTCCGGCACCATGATCGATGGCGAGTTCAACCACGGCTTTGCCGTAGACTGGATGCGCAAGGATCTCGGAATCTGTCTGGACGAGGCGCGCAAGATCAACGCTTCCCTGCCGGTCACGGCCCTGGTGGACCAATTTTACGCGGACGTTCAGTCCATGGGCGGAAAGCGCTGGGATACGTCCTCCCTGATTCAGCGGCTGCGCAAGTTCCGCTAAATAACAAGCCCCTCATCCATCACGGACGAGGGGCTTTCGTTTCAACGCTTCATTCTGCTGTTTACTTCTCTTTCGGCTGCCACTTGCCGTTCACGTACCACGCGGACCAGCCCGTCGCTTTGCCGTCGATTTCCGACATCACGTACTGCTCCTTGGTTTTCCGGCTGAACCGGATCACCGTCGGGTTGCCCTCGGGGTCTTTCTCCGGCGCATCCATCAGGTAGTCGTACTTGGGGTCAATTTCCTTGCGATGAGGTTTAATCTCCATCACCTTGGGCGGCCGGGTTTCCCGGTTCTTTGGAAACTTACTGGCCGCGAGGAACAATCCAGACGCGCCATCACGCAGCACGTAGGTATCTTCGACCTTCTCGCACTGCAGTTCGGGCATCGGCACCGGATCCATCTTGGGCGGCGCTGGCTCACCGTTTTTCAGTAACTTGCGGGTGTTTTTGCAGGTATCACTGGTACACCCGAAGTATTTACCAAACCGCCCGGTTTTCAGCTGCATTTCCGAGCCGCACTTGTCGCATTCAAGCGTGGGGCCGTCGTAGCCCTTGATGCGGAAGGTGCCCTGCTCTACTTCATAACCAGAGCAGTCCGGGTTGTTACCGCATACGTGGAGCTTGCGCTTCTCATCAATCAGGTAGCTGTCCATGGCGGTGCTGCATTTCGGGCAGCGGCGTTTCTTGCGCAACAGGCGGGTTTCGCCCTCTCCTTCCACGTCTTCCTCAGCGCTGACCACCTCGTCGCCGGAGACCAGGTTAATCGTGGTCTTGCAACGTTCTTTCGGCGGTAACGAGTAGCCCGAACAACCCAGGAATACACCGGTGCTGGCCACGCGAATCTGCATGTTACGGCCGCAGGACGGGCAGGCAATATCGGTCTCTGTCGGGGTGTTTGCCCGCATGCCGCCATCACTCTGCTCGGCACTTTCGAGCTGGCCGCGGAACCGGGCGTAGAATTCGTTCAGGACGGTTTTCCAGTCGACATCGCCGCCGGCAATCTCGTCGAGTTCGTCTTCCAGGCGCGCGGTGAAATCGTAATCCATCAGGTTCGGGAATGACTCTGCCAGCCGCTCGGTGACTATCTCGCCCATTTTCTCAGCGTAGAAGCGACGGTTCTGCAGGCGCACGTAACCCCGGTCCTGGATGGTGGAAATAATAGAGGCGTAAGTGGACGGTCGGCCGATGCCCTGTTTCTCAAGCTCTTTAACCAGGCTGGCCTCCGTGTACCGAGGCGCCGGTTTGGTGAAGTGCTGGGTAGGATCAAGCTTTTTCAGATCCAGAACCTCGCCCACCTGGATGTCCGGCAGCGCCACGTCTTCGTCTTTTTTGGCAGACTGCGGCGCAGCCTTCAGAAAACCCTCAAACTTGACGATGCGGCCACGGGTACGCAGCTCGTAGTCACCGTTAGCCACAACCACGGAGGTGCTGAGGAACTCGGCGTCGGCCATCTGGCAGGCAATAAACTGACGCCAGATCAGGTCGTAGAGCTTCTCAGCGTCTTTCTCGAGGCCCGCAATGTCTGTCGGCCTGCGGGTCACTTCGGTCGGCCGGATCGCCTCGTGGGCTTCCTGGGCGCCTTCACGGCTGCCATACACCCGGGGCTTCTCCGGCATGTAGCGTTCGCCAAACTGCTTGGTAATGAACGCCCGGCAGCTGTTCACTGCATCCTGACTCAAGTTGGTGGAGTCGGTACGCATATAGGTGATGTAGCCCGCTTCATACAGCCGCTGGGCCAGCATCATGGTCTTCTTCACGCTGAAGCCCATGCGGTTGCTCGCCGCCTGCTGCAGGGTGGAGGTAATAAAAGGCGCGGACGGCTTGGAACGGGTCGGTTTGTCTTCCCGCTTGGCGACCTTGAAGGTGCCCTGCTTGAGCCGGGCTACGTGCTCGCTACTCTGGCTCTCGTTGACCGGACGATAGGCCTGATCCTGATGCCGGGTCACCTCAAAACGGATGGCCTCTTTGGCCTTCTCGGCCATCAGGTCCGCGTGCAACTGCCAGAATTCCTCCGGCACGAATTTGCGGATTTCCCGTTCGCGTTCAACAATCAGGCGGACCGCCACCGACTGCACCCGGCCAGCCGAGAGCCCCCGCGCGATCTTGGCCCAGAGCAACGGCGACACCATATAGCCCACTACCCGGTCCAGGAAGCGGCGCGCCTGCTGGGCATTGACTCGATGGGTATCGAGCTGACCCGGGTCTTTGAACGCCTCCTGAATGGCCTTCTTGGTGATCTCGTTGAACACCACGCGCCGGTACTTCTCGCCCTCGCCGCCAATGGTCTGCTGCAGGTGCCACGCGATGGCCTCACCCTCGCGGTCCAAATCCGTCGCGAGATAGATGTGGTCGGCCGATTTCGCCAGCCGCTTCAGTTCACTGACCACTTTTTCCTTGCCGGGCAAAATCTCGTACCGGGCACTCCAGTCGTGATCCGGATCAACACCCATGCGCGCGACCAGTTGCTCCCGGGCCTTACGTTTCTTGTGCTCAGCCTTCTCTTCCGGGCTCATTTTCCGGGTGACGGCGGCCTGGCGGGCTCGCTCTTTCGGATCACTCTGGGAGCCACTGCCACTAACCGGCAGATCACGAATATGGCCCACGCTGGATTTCACAATGAAATCCGATCCCAGGTATTTGTTGATGGTCTTTGCTTTCGCTGGCGACTCGACAATAACGAGGCTTTTACCCATAACGGCGTTCTGAATCCTTGGCGATGAATCGGTCAATCACGGAACGAAACCGCAAACTCGCATAAAAATCAGGCAACTGGAAAACACACTGGCTGCCCTGTTGTATAGGCACTCTGTTTTACAGGGTCAAGATTGGCAAGACAACCCATTCTTTTGGTTCGTTCGCGGAAATTTGTCGGATTTCCGAAAACCGTCTTTCTTTTACAGGGTACCGCCAATCGGAAACAGAAAGGCCCGGCAAAAGCCGGGCCTTTCTGTCTTCAAGCCTGAGCGGTCAAACCGATCAGAGCCGCTCCCACACGGTCGCGATACCCTGGCCCAGACCGATACACATGGTGGAAACACCCAGTGTACCGCCCTTCGCCTGCATCACGTTCAGCAGTGTGGTAGAGATACGGGCGCCGGAACAGCCCAGCGGGTGCCCAAGGGCAATCGCACCACCGTTCAGGTTCACTTTTTCTTCCATCACGCCCAGCAGCTTCAGGTCTTTCAGAACCGGCAGCGACTGGCCCGCGAAGGCTTCGTTCAGTTCCCAGAAGTCGATATCTTCGACCTTCAGTCCTGCACGTTTGAGCGCCTTCTTGGTGGCCGGAACCGGACCGTAGCCCATGATCGCGGGATCACAACCGGCAACCGCCATGCTGCGCACCTTGGCAATCGGGGTCAGACCCAGTGCCTGGGCACGCTCGGCAGACATCAGCACCATGGCTGAAGCGCCGTCGGTCAGCTGGGATGAGGTACCAGCGGTCACCGTACCGTTCTTCGGATCGAACGCCGGGCGCAGTTGGCCCAGTGACTCAACGGTGGTTTCCGGACGGATGGTCTCGTCGTGCTCAATCAGCTTGACGAAGCCGTTCTCGTCGTGACCTTCAATGGGCACGATCTCGTTCTTGAAGCGGCCTTCCAGCGTGGCTTCATGGGCCAGGCGATGGGAGCGGGCGCCAAACTCGTCCTGCTGCTGACGGGTGATGCCGTGCATCTTGGCCAGCATTTCGGCGGTCAGGCCCATCATGTTAGAGGCCTTGGCGGTGTACTTGGACGCCGCCGGGTTGTGGTCGAAGCCTTCTGTCATGGGTACGTGGCCCATGTGCTCAACACCACCAATCACAAACGCATCGCCGTTGCCGGTCTGGATCGCCTGGGCCGCAGTGTGAATCGCGGTCATGGCAGAGCCGCACAGACGGTTCACGGTCTGGGCCGCTGACTCATGCGGGATGCGGGTCAGCAGGGAAATCTGTCGGGCCACATTGAAGCCCTGCTCCTTGGTCTGGTTTACACAGCCCCAGATCACGTCTTCCACTTCTTTCGGGTCCAGCTTCGGGTTGCGCTCAAACAGTGCTTCAATCAGCGCAGCCGACAGGGTCTCGGCGCGTACGTTGCGGAAACAGCCGTTTTTGGCACGACCCATCGGAGTCCGCACGCAATCGACGACGACAACGTCTCTCGGATTAAGGCTCATAGATCTTTCTCCGTTCGGAAATCGTTAGGGTTAGCCAAAGAACTTCTTGCC
>DASSWD010000027.1:0-2008 GCA_035705335.1 Marinobacter sp.
ATCACGATGTCGGCACCGTGCTCGATGGGCCTGCACAGGAAGGGAGTGGCCACGGTGTTGTCGACAATCAGCGGGATACCGTGTTTGTGGGCGATTTCGGCCCACTTCTGGATGTCCACCACGTTGCCGGCCGGGTTGCCGATGGATTCGCAGAACAGCGCGCGGGTCTGGTCGTCGATGGCGTTTTCCAGGGCGGCGTAATCGTCGTGGCGGACCATGCGGCACTCAATGCCCTGGTTGGGCAGGGAATGGGCGAACAGATTGTAGGTGCCGCCATACAGCTGGCTGGTGCTGACAATGTTGTTGCCGACTTTGCAGATGGTCTGCAGGGCGTAGGTGATGGCGGCCATGCCCGAGGCTACCGCCAGCGCACCTACGCCGCCCTCGAGTGCCGCAATGCGCTCTTCCAGCACCGCGTTGGTGGGGTTCATGATGCGGGTATAGATATTGCCCTGAACCTTCAGGTCAAACAGATCGGCGCCATGCTGGGTGTCGTCAAACGTGTAAGACGTGGTCTGGTAAATCGGTGTGGTCGCCGCCCGGGTGGTGGGGTCGCTTTTGAACCCGGCGTGCAGGGCGAGGGTTTCGGCTTTCATGACACGTTCCTTGCTCGGTTGTTGTTGATCAGTCCAGAGCCGAGTATGCCACAGCCTAATCCAGCGCGCCGTACACCAGTGCCCGCAGTTCCTGTCGGATGGGGTAAGACGACGACGGAATCAGCTGGGTCATGAAAATCACCACCAGATCCTCCACCGGGTCGACCCAGAAATTGGTGCTGGCCAGGCCGCCCCAGCCGAATTCGCCCACCGAACCGTTGGTGTGAGACTTTGCAACGTCGGTCTTCACCGAGAAACCCAGGCCGAAGCCGCTGCCGGCGTAAGGTGTTTCACTGAAACCGCCGATGGTCAGTGCGGGCAGGTCTTTGCCATCGGGCAGATGGTTCAGGCGCATGAATTCCAGAGTCTTGCGGCCGATGATGCGCTGGCCCCGGTACTCGCCGCCGTTGCTCAGCGCCAGGGCAAAGCGCAGGTAGTCGTCAATGGTGGACACCAGCCCGCCACCGCCGGAGAGGAATTGCGGCGGCTTGCTGTATTTCGAGCGTGCAGGGTCGTCCTGCAGTTTCAGGGTATCGCCGGTGTGGTAGACATAGCAGGCGGACAGCCGGTCCAGCTGGTCTTCCCGCACATGGAAGCCGGTCTCCGTCATGCCCAGCGGGGCAAAGATGTGCTCCTGGAAATACTCGTCCAAGGGCTGGCCGGAGATCACCTGCACCAGATATCCCAGCACATCGGTGGACACCGAATAGTTCCAGGCGGTACCCGGGTGGAACTCCAGGGGCAGGTCTGCCAGCCGGTGTACCAGTTTGTCGAGAGTCAGGATCGAACTGCCGTCCAGCTTGAGCTGGCGGTAGGCGGCGTCCACCTCGGTACGTTCGGTGAAGCCGTAGGTAAGGCCGGACGTGTGTGTCAGCAGATCCCGGATGGTCATGGTGGTGGCCACCGGCTCGGTTTCGAAATCCGGGTAGCGGCCTCCCTTATATACCTGCAGGTTGCGCCAGGACGGAATGTACTTGTGCACCGGTTCATTGAGCAGGAATTTGCCCTGCTCATACAACTGCATCATGGCGATGGAGGTGACCGGCTTGGTCATGGAATAGATGCGAAACACCGTGTCCCGCTGCATCGGCAGGCCGCGCTCCACATCCCGAAGGCCCTGAGCCTGGCACCAGACCACCTCGCCGTCCTGAGCCACCAGGGTGACCGCGCCGGGGAGTTTGCCGGGCTGGATGTAGCGGTTATCCAGGTGCTGGGTGATGCGGTTGAGGCGTTGGGTATCGAGACGTGAAGACGGTGCAGTAGCCATGGCAATTCCCACTGATGCAAAAAAGCCCGGGTCTTTCGAACCGGGCTTTCGGAATAATGGTAGCAAGGGGCGGAATCGAACCGCCGACCCCAGCATTATGAGTGCTGTGCTCTAACCAGCTGAGCTACCTTGCCATTTCGTTCTG
>DASSWD010000028.1:0-4319 GCA_035705335.1 Marinobacter sp.
ATCTTCGGGGTGGAGAAACCTTTGGTGCCGCGCTCGACGATGAAGCCGCGAATCTTGCCTTCATGGGCTTCCGACTTGGCCCAGACCACCGCAATGTCGGCGATCGGGCTGTTGGTGATCCACATCTTCTGCCCGGTCAGCAGGTAACCGCCGTCGACTTTCTTGGCGCGGGTGATCATCGATCCGGGATCTGAGCCGTGGTCCGGCTCGGTCAAGCCGAAGCAGCCAACCATTTCGCCAGAAGCCAACTTGGGCAAGAATTTGTGTTTCTGCTCTTCAGAGCCATAAGCCTCAATGGGATACATCACCAGAGAAGACTGTACGCTCATGGCAGAACGATAACCGGAATCCACCCGCTCAACCTCGCGGGCGATCAGGCCATAAGCGACATGGCTCAGGCCGGCACCGCCATACTGTTCGGCTACGGTGGCACCCAGCAGACCCATTTCACCCATTTCGGTCAGGATTTCACGGTCAAAGCGCTCCTCGCGGTAGGCGCTCAGTACGCGCGGCTGTAATTCCTGCTGACAGTAGGCGCGGGCAGCGTCAGCGATCTGACGTTCCTCGGTATTCAGCTGCTGACTGAACAGCAGCGGGTCTTCCCAGTTAAAGCTGGTTGCGTTGGACATCAGGTTTCTCCCGGTCACTCCGGGGCTGCTCTGTGTGAAAATGCACGGATTCAGCCCGGATCAATTAATCATGATAAATAGGATAATTGATCTTTGCCCGGAAAAACACCCATACTATGCGTCAATGCCACCACCCCCTGCCGACCATGCCTGACACCGACCGCCGTATCACCAAACGCGTAAAACGCTCTGACCAGATCGTAGATTCTGTGAAACGCTGGGTCGCGCTGAACCAGATTCACCCCGGCGACCGTCTGCCCAATGAACGGGAGCTGATGGAGCAGTTCGAGTGCTCAAAAGGCACGGTACGGGAAGCGTTAAAATCTCTGGAAGTGCAGGGCCTGGTCTCGATCAAGACCGGCCCGAACGGCGGCGCTACCCTGAAGCAGGTGCCCTACGCCAAGGCCAGTGAATTGTTGAGAACCTTTCTGCACTTCGAGCAACCCAGCGGACCGGAGATTTATGCACTGCGCAGTCTGATCGAGCCGGAAATCGCCGCCCTGGCAACGCCTAGACTCACTGACAGCGATCTGCAACAGCTTGAGGCTCTTGTGACCAAATGCGAAGCCGCGCCGGACACCTTCGAACAGCGGGTGGAACAGCGCATTTCAGAACTTGAGTTTCACGTGCTACTGGCCCAGCGCTGCGGCAACCCGATGCTGGGGTTCATCGGGCGTTTTGTGAATGACATGATCCGCGACCTCGTGATCTACAAAAAATCCGCCTTGCCCGAGCAGCGGGAGTTCTCCTGCGCCAATCTGCATTACCACCAGGCGCTTCTTACCGCCTTCCGGGATCGCGATCAGGATACTGCTCGCCGATTGATGGCTGAGCACATGGCTTCGGCCGATCATTTCAATCGGGAGCTCGAGAGCGAGCTGCAAAAACGGCTCATGGTATAGCCTCCGCGACCTGATTCAGGCCGTGGGACTGTCATCGTTGACGACAAATCCATCAGATTAGTGGATAATGGTGATCACTTTTTAACCCTTAAATCCATAAACTCCATTCGGCGATGATGTTTATTACCGAGACAATTCAAGCACTTGTATTTCTGGTTTTGATGTTCGACACCGTCAGGATACTGCCCACCCTGAACCGCATGGCCATCGGCAAAGCCAACAGCCTGCAACCGGGGTTTGAGTCTGCCATTGCCGGTGCCCGGATCACCCGTAATCTGATGGGGTTGGCCCTGGTGCCCATGGTGGTGGCCGGCGGTGCGGCTCAGCCGTATGTGCCCGCAGGCATTGTCTGCTTTGTGGCACTGGCTGTGGTGCATTCCGCACTGTGCGGCATACAACGGCAGGTGTTGACGGACTGGCGGGAAGACGGTTTCGGGGCGGACTGACGACTACCCAGCAGGCTGGAGCGTTTGCGCGGGGGAAAACATCTCTCCCAACGGCCCAGGCCGCCCCAACCCCTGCCCATAATCCACACCCAGTTCCTGCAGCAGGATCATCATGTCCGTGTTCTCCACGAACTCCGCGACGGTTTTCAGGCCCATGCCACGGGCCACGTCGCACATGGCTTTGACGATGCGGCGGTCTTCTTCGCTGGTGGTGATCGACTTGATGAACACACCGTCGATTTTCAGGGTGTCGAACTGGAAGCTTTTCAGGTAATCAAAGGTCGCCAGGCCGGTGCCAAAGTCGTCCAGTGAGACACTGCATCCCAGGTGGCGCAGGCCTTCGGTCACCCGCTCGGCCACTTCCCGGCTCTGGATGTGCTGGGTTTCGGTGACTTCAAATCCAATTTTTGCCGGCGGCACGCCCGTCTGCTCGAAGGTCTGGGTAATGAACGTCAGGATGTCCTCAGTGGACAGGCTCACGCCCGCCAGATTGATAGAGCATTTGCGGGTTCGGGCCAGCCATTCGGGATTCGCCGCGAGTGTTTCCAGAGTGCGGCGGATCACCCACTGGTCAATCTGGCGCATGAATCCATAGGCCTCGGCCACCGGCAGAAACACGCCAGGCGGGAGGTAGTCTCCGTTCGGGTCCTGCAGACGAATCAGGATTTCATAGGACAGCTCGTCCTCGGCCCGCCCGATGGGCCGGATGGGTTGGGCGAACAGCACCAGGCGATCATTGGAGAGCGCGTCCTTGAGCAACTCCAGGCGCTGCGTCATGCCCTTGCGGCTCAGCATCAGGCCCGCGACGTCCTGCACAACCTGAATGCGGGGCAACCGGTCCCGGGCCATCAGTGACGCCTGGGTAGCAGCGCTAAGGTACTGGCCCTGATCATCCAACTGGCCGTTAAGCTCTACCGCGCCGATGGCGATGCGCACGCGGGTCTGCTGGCCATCCGTACTGAACATTTCATCATTAAAGGCACGGTAGATCCGCCCCAGCTTGTCCATCAGCGCCGGTTTGTCCACATCGCCTGCAATCAGACTGAAAATACCGTTGCCAATACGCGCCGGGCAAGCGTCCGGCCCGCAGGTGCCCATCAGCCTGGCCGCCAGCATCAGTTCCAGGTTTCGGCTGGCGCAGGCTCGACAGCACCTTCTTTACTTCAGCAGCAAAGGCCCGGTCGTTGTTGAGCCCGCTGAGAAAGTCCGTATTGGCCTGTGCCCGGAAGGTTTCCAGCAGCTGGTTTCGGGCGAAGTTCATTACCGCAATCACCTGAATTAACAGCACCATGCCGGTGAGAAACAGCACAGCAGCGGAAAAAATGCGAACGACAACGCCACCGCATAGGTGCGGTCCGCCAGCTCTGGCAGGGCCCACACCGCAATCGCCAATACAACCGCAGCGCTGTACCAGAGTGTCATCTGGCGCGAGGCAAGGTCACGGCGCAGAGCATCCGTGAAACGCAGTGGATTCAGGTAAAAGTAGTAAGCCAATGGTGCGAACAACAGAATGCTTAAGGCTTCCAGTAGCCAGTACACCAAAAAGATGTCATGCGCCGAATAGGTAAGGTCAACACCCGCCAACACCATGCCTGCGGCTCCCATGCCAGCAGTCACCGTGGCGGTCAGGGTACCCGCCCGAAGATAGACGAGGCGTTCCCGGGTTTCCAGCTGCAACGCGGTCTGTGAGCCAGCGTTCCGGCGCAGGTAGATCAGCGCAGCCACCACCCCCAACCCCTGCGCTGTAGCCATGAACAGCGCTGTGCTTAACCCCGTGCCCTGCAGCGTCGCTAACCAGACAGCCAGCACGATGGCGCTGAACAGGACAATCGGATAACCCAGCACCACCCCAGCACCGAGCATCAAACCGCTTGCCGGCCAGATGATCGATATAGGCAAGCCTTCCACGCCCAACCACCTGGACGCTTCAGCCGTGACAAAAATCAGCAGACCAAACAGTACAAAGGTCTTTAAAGTCTTTGAATTCAGGGGGTTGTCTGTATGTTTGGAATCATGGCGCCATCTGGAAAAGTGGTCGAGGTCGTTCACTCGGCAACCCCGTCCTGTGTGATCGCCAGCAAGGAATACGGAAATATTCATGTAAAGTATGACATTTACTCTGGAGCGGCCACTAGCCCCACGTGAAATGTGGTTTGTCGGCGCCCGGATTGTCGTCAATAATAACGATAGGCCCCGGGTGCAGCAGGCCGCACGGGGCCAACCTTCGGATTGCCGTGCAGAGAGGTCGACTATGCAACCGGTGCCGATCGTCCTTGCTGAGGACGATGAAGACGATCAGTTGATCGTCCGTAAAGCATTCAATAAAGCCCGCTTCCGTTCAC
>DASSWD010000029.1:0-2883 GCA_035705335.1 Marinobacter sp.
CCTAGGCTCAATGCGCACAGCACCAGCAGAAGGGACTTCAGAACAATGCGGTTCATCGTTATGGGTGTTCCCGCGTTTTCGGCAAACGGGCAATTGAATTACACTATGGCATTCTCAAGCGACCCCATCCCTGACGCTCACCGGTACAAACCACCACACTCGTGCTATCAGTGTGGCGGGATCTGGCGCTAACGTTTGTTAAGCTGGGTAAACAAGCCCACAGGAGTGACCCATGTCCGAACGCAAATTACCCGTCACCCCGGGCCGCTACCGCCACTATAAGGGCAAGGATTACGACGTCATTGGCGTGGCCCGGCACAGCGAAACCGAAGAGCCGCTGGTGGTTTACCGCTGCCTGTACGGCGACTACAGCCTGTGGGTGCGGCCGCTGGCCATGTTCCAGGAAACCGTTGACGTCGCCGGCGAGCAGGTACCCCGCTTCGCCCGCCTGGACGACTGACCCGTTCGCCGCGTTTTTTGACTGTTGTGGTCATTTCCTGCACATTAGCGCCCTTTTCGCGCTGCCGGCTGCCCATAAGGTGCCGGTGAACTGATAATTCCTACCCGGAGTTTGCCATGAATGCCGTCGTTGCCGCGGTGCTGATCATGCTCGTCCTGAGCTTATGCCGCATTCACGTTGTTGTTGCCCTGATCCTCGGTGCCGTCTCCGGCGGCCTGATCGCCGGAATGTCCCTGGAAGACACCATCAATACCTTTAACACCGGCCTCGGAGGCGGCGCCACTGTTGCTTTGTCGTACGCTACCCTGGGCGCTTTTGCTGTGGCCATCGGCAAATCCGGCCTGGCCCATGCCCTGGCCGACAAAGCCCTGGCACTGGTAGGCCGGCAGGGTGATGACACCGCCGCCAGCGGCGTGCGTTTTCTGATCATCGGCCTGCTGCTGGCCATCGCCATCTCATCCCAGAACATCCTGCCGATCCACATTGCCTTTATCCCACTGGTGGTGCCACCCCTGCTGTACGTAATGGCCCGATTGAACATGGATCGCCGCCTGGTTGCCTGTGTACTGACCTTCGGCCTGATCACCCCGTACATGTTCCTGCCGGTGGGCTTTGGCGGTATCTACCTGAACGAAATCCTGTTGGCCAACGTCGCCGACAACGGCGTCGCCACCGATGGCCTGAACGTCATGTCCGCCATGGCACTGCCGGCGCTGGGCATGCTGCTGGGTCTGGTCATTGCGGTGTTTTTCAGCTATCGCGGCAGCCGGGGATATGACCTCGAGCGCATCGAACAGACCGAAAGGGTCAACGTTCAGTACAACCCGAAAACCCTGATCATGGCCGTCGTCGCCATCGCCGTCGCCTTTGTGGTGCAACTGTGGTTGGGTTCCATGATCCTCGGCGCCCTGGCCGGCTTCGTGCTGTTCAACCTGTCCGGCGTGGTGAAGTGGAAAGAAGCGGACGACCTGTTCACCGAAGGCATGAAAATGCTCGCCATGATCGGCTTCATCATGATCGCCGCCAACGGTTTTGCGGAAGTGATGCGGGAAACCGGCGAAATCGCCACCCTGGTGGAAGGCTCGGTAGCAACCATCGGTGAGAACAAGGCCCTGGCGGCCCTACTGATGCTGGTGGTCGGCCTGCTGATCACTATGGGCATTGGTTCGAGCTTCTCGACCATCCCCATCATTGCGGCATTGTATGTTCCGCTGGCTTTACAGCTCGGATTCAGTCCGCTGGCCATCGTGGCCCTGGTGGGCACCGCCGGCGCCCTGGGCGACGCTGGCTCTCCGGCTTCAGATTCCACGCTAGGCCCCACCGCAGGCCTGAATGCCGACGGCCAACACAACCACATCTGGGACACAGTGGTGCCAACCTTCCTGCACTACAACCTGCCCCTGCTGGCCTTCGGCTGGCTAGCCGCCATGGTGCTCTGACTCAAATCGACCAAAACACCACCGTCAGACCCCCAAAGGGGGCTGGAAGGGGGTTCCAAAACAATCAGGGAAACGAAGTTTTCCGTTTTGGAACCCCCTGCCAGCCCCCGACCCAAGCCAGACCGGAATGAGCCGAACCTAGTCTTCCGAGCCTGCCTTGAAGAACACCACCTGTTTCACCGTGTGATCGTCTTCGTTCTTCCGCTTGTTCACTCGGGTCTCGAGTTCCGGCGCCGCAGGCGCCGGCTGGTCGGAGATCGCATCGGTGAACCCGCAAGCCACACACTCGCGGATCTGCTCATCGTTGTCGTCCGTGAACATCATGATCTTGTCCATTTCCGCACAGCGCGGACACACCGCGCCGGCGATGAACCGTTTCGGACCGGGCATCTCAGAGCCTCCCGCTTGCGTGCATGTCAGGCCGCCTCGCCGGTGATACCGGTCTGGCGGAGCAGGGCGTCCACCTCCGGTTCACGGCCCCGGAACGCTTTGAACAGTTCCATGGGCTCCCGGGAGCCGCCTTT
Organism: Marinobacter sp.; assembly: GCA_035705335.1. GTDB lineage: Bacteria > Pseudomonadota > Gammaproteobacteria > Pseudomonadales > Oleiphilaceae > Marinobacter. The sequence continues at coordinate 2,424 of DASSWD010000029.1, forward strand.
TTCCAGAATGTTCTTCAGGAACGCCTCACCGGTCTGCGGATCGAAAATGCCTTTCTCCTCGAACAGGGAGAAGGCATCCGCCGACAGCACTTCCGCCCACTTGTAGCTGTAATAACCGGCCGCGTAACCACCGGCAAAGATGTGCGAGAACGCGTTCGGGAACCGATTGAACTCCGGCGCCTGCACCACCGCAATCTCGCTGCGGACCCTGCGGTGCATGTCCAGCGGATTGGTGGGCGCATCGTCCGTGAATTCCGCGTGCAGGCGGAAATCGAACAGCGAGAATTCCAGTTGCCGCACCATCGCCATCCCGGACTGAAAGTTCTTGGCCGCCAGCAGTTTCTGCAACAGATCTTCCGGCAGCGGTTCGCCGGTTTCGTGGTGACCGGCGATCAGCGCCAGGGATTCCGGATTCCAGCACCAGTTTTCCAGGAACTGGCTGGGCAGTTCAACGGCATCC
>DASSWD010000030.1:0-14309 GCA_035705335.1 Marinobacter sp.
GGTAAGGGCAATCGCCCCGGAACCCATCACCAAGGCATTTCAGGAGGAAACATGAACCGATCAACCCAGATCTTTGCGGTCTCGACTCTGGCTGCAGCGCTCGCCGCTTGCGGTGGCAGCGGTGGTGGTTCGTCAACCGGCACCACCGGCAATGTGTCCGTTGGACTGACCGACGCGCCGACTCTTGATTTGAGTAGCGTCAATATTGCGTTCACCGCCATTCGTCTGAAACCCGCCGAAGGCGAATGGATTGAGTTCCCTTTGGATAATCCCGGCATGCTGAACCTGTTGGACCTGCAGGGTGGTGTTGCTGAACCGCTGATCACCGATGAAGAGGTCCCGGCGGGCCCCTACACGGAAATCCGGTTGCTCATCGACAACGACAGCTCGTTTGTCACCCGAGAGTCTACTGGCGATGCAACCTATACCCTTGCCGTTCCATCCGGAGAGCAAAGCGGCCTGAAGTTGAAAGGGGACTTTGAAATCACCGCCGACGCCACCACCAGTTACACCATTGATTTTGACGTCCGCAAGTCCATCCTCGACCCACAGGGTCCGGCATTGGGTGACTATATGCTCAAGCCCGTTCTCCGTCTGGTCCGCAACGACAACGTTGGAACGATTGAGGGAACGGTGGATTACGCTGCTATCAATTCAGCGCGATTCGACAGCGCCGAGCTGGCAGACTGCAGCTACGAAGGCTCGGTATATGTATACGAAGGCGCTGATGTGACACCGGTGGACCTAAACGTGAATCGCGACGAGGGCGTCACCAACCCGCTGATGGTGTTGCCGGTAACCGCTCAGGAAAGCGGCAGCCTGTATGAATGGATTGCGGCGTTTGTACCTGAAGGCGATTACACCGTGAGCTATAGCTGCCAGACCGACGACAACGAGATAGACGAAGCTCTCGAGTTCGACGGCACCCAAAACGTGACGGTCATCGCCGGCGAGACGACCACGGCGGAGCCGATCCCGCTTCAGCCGTAATCGTCCGAAACACAACGGGGGCTGACCAGCCCCCGTTTCTTGTCTACCCGCCGATGTTCCAGACCAAACCCGTCGCCACTACAGCGCCGCCGCGCGGGCCTCGGCCTGATCGGCGCCGGCGACGTTACCCCGGGCCCGCCGGATGTCCGCCAGCAACAGCCAACCGGCCCGCTGCCTACGGTCATCACTGCCTGCCAGCGACAAGCCCTTGAGAGTGAACTGCTCTGCCGCGCCCAGGTTATCGCCGGCTACATAGGCTTCCGCCAGTTTGAAATACACTTCCGCCGAGCGCGGCGCGATGCGCTGGGCGCGCTCCAGCTGGACGATCGCGCCGGAGGCATCACCACGGCTCAGCCTCTGGTCTGCGTCGCGGATCAGGGTCAGCGCCGCCGCCGGCAATTCATCGCCGGCATCACGATAGCTCGGTGAGCGGCTTTCCGGCGTTTGCTCCGGTGCAGTCTCTGGCTGCTCGCTCTTGCGCCACACCCGCTCTTCCTGCGGGTCGTCCTGGGAGGCGCCTGTCTGCGGTGGCTGAGGCGCTTCCGGGCGTTCAGAACCACCGACTGGAACATAGATTGAGCCCCCACCGGGGCCGGCGGCACAACCTGCCAGCCCCACCATCAGCGCCAGTAAGGTCGCGTTTTTGAAACCTGCTGCGTTGTTCATTGGAAAAGACCCTCAAACCAGCTTCGAATTTGCCCGCCCAGATTACCCTGGCAACCAGTGCTCTGATCCGGCTCGCTGCCAGCAATGAACGGAATCAGGCGGGCGTTGTCACAATTTTGCCCGGTCAGGGCCTGGGCTCCGGCATCCACCCAGTGATACTCAACGCCATCGGGGACCACCGGTGAAAAACCATGCTGTGGAATCTTTGCCATAAACCGGGTCCAGACCTTCAATGCGCCTGTGGCGCCGGTCAGGGCTGTGGGTCCGTTATCATCCCGACCGACCCAGGCCACCGCCAGCAAATCACCGCTGAACCCGGCAAACCAACTGTCACGGCCGTCATCGGTAGTGCCTGTCTTGCCCGCCAGGCTGAGTTCCGCAGGTAACTGCCGGTATGCCGATCGGCCGGTGCCCTCTTGCATGGTTTCCTGCAGAGCGTACTGGATCAGGTGCACGGCGGCAGGGTCCGCTACTTGATCCACTTCCAGAGAGTAACGGGACAGGCGATTGTTGTTCGCATCGGTTACCTCACGGATAGTGCGAAGCGGGGTTTTGAATCCCGAGGTCGCAAGCCCCTGATATAACTGGGCAACCTCTACAGGTGTTTGCGACAGAGCGCCCAGCAGCAACGCGGGATAATCGGTAATCGGCGTAGTCACCCCAAAGGCCCGAAGTGTCTCCTGCACTGCAGGAATCCCCACATCCAGCCCAACCCTGACCGCGGGCAGGTTATACGATTTGGCCAGCGCCAGGTGCAAGGGTACGTTTCCGCGCTGTTTTCCGTCGTAGTTCTGCGGCTGCCATTCCCTCCCGTCATCGAACTCCAGTGTAAAGGAGCGATCCAGCACAGGTGAGATCAAGGTGTACCGCTCCGGTTGAGACAGCGCAGTCAGGTAGACAAACGGTTTCACCAGAGAACCAATCGGGCGCCGGGCGTCAACCGCCCGGTTATAACCGGCGAATTTCGGATCCCGCCCGCCCACCAAGGCCAGCACTTCACCGCTGTTTTTATCGGTGACTACCATTGCCGCTTCCAGTTCCTTGGCCACCTCGCTGGTGCCGAACTGCTCAAGGCTGTTGGCGACCGCCATTTCGGCGGCTTGCTGGATACCCGGGTCGAGCGTGGTAAAAATCCGCAAACCCTGACTTCGCAGATCCTCCTGTTGATAATCTCTCGCCAGATGACGTTTCACAAGATCGATATAAGCGGGATAACGGTTATTTGTGAAAGACGGCTGGGCACTCAGGCCCAGCGGCCTGGCAGAGGCTTCTAGAGCCTCTGCCTTGGTTATCACTCCAGCCTCGGCCATTTCACTGAGTACCAAATTACGACGCCCGGCAGCACGCTCCGGATGCCTGCGGGGGTTGTAGTAGCTTGGACCTTTGACCATCCCGATCAGCAAGGCAATCTGCTCCACCCGAACGTCGGTGATCGGCTCACCGAAGTAGAACCGACTGGCCAGGCCAAAACCGTGAATGCTCCGGTTTCCGGATTGCCCCAGATACACTTCATTTATGTACGTTTCCAGAATGTCCTCTTTGCTGTAGTGCCACTCCAGCAGAATGGACATCAGAGCTTCGTTGACCTTGCGCAACAGGGTCTGGTCCCGAGTCAGGAAAAAATTTTTCACCAGTTGCTGAGTCAGTGTGCTGCCGCCCTGCACGATCCGGCCGGCCTTTACATTGGCCACCAGGGCGCGGGCAATGGACAGTGGCGCAATGCCAAAATGATCGTAAAAGTTCTGATCCTCAACTGCCATCAACCCCGCCGGCAGCAGCTCCGGTACGTCCGCCAACTGCACCAGGATGCGGTCTTCACGGTGGGCCGGGTAGATGCCACCAATCTGCGCCGGCTCCAACCGGACGATCGGCGAATCCGGACCCGCCAACACCGAAAACGACTGGACCTGGTCACCGCGTATGACCAGCGACAATCGTCGCCGTGGCTCTTCCCCATCGGGGAACTCAAACCCTCGGGAGCTGATGATGAACCGGTCACCGCTGCGCTGGTAGGTGCCGGGGTTCAGGCCATCACCGGCGTGATAGCCTGCCAGCTCCAGTTCCTGCGTCAGGCTTGCCGCACTGACGCTGGCACCGTCATACAGTTCCAGCGGCCGGGCGTACACCCGGGAGGGTACTTCAAACCGGCGGCCCTCAAAACGGGAGGTAACGATGGCGTCCAGATACACCATCCAGCCGGCCAGCAACACCAGGCCCAGTGCGCAGATACGGAACAGAAACCGCCAGAATCCTGAAGGCTTGCGGGTGGGTTTTGATGCAGTTTTGCGGGGCTTACGGGATTTACTCATGGCGCGGATTATAGCCAAGCGACCTCGGCCAACGGCAGCCCTCTTATGTGTTATTTCTGTAATCTGCGGGTATAGTAAGGCCGAGGCCGCGGCCGATAAAAATCAACAGGTTCAGGAGCACTAAGTGAGCAACCCCGCCCCGGATACACTGATCAAGGCACTGCAGGACCCCAGCCGGTTTGACCACCCCGTTAACGGGTTCCGGGTGATTGAAACCCACATCTCCCAGGTGCTGCTGACCGGCGAGTTTGCTTACAAGATCAAGAAGCCCATGAATTTCGGCTTTTTGGATTTCTCAACCCTTGCCCGGCGCAAACACTTCTGCGAGGAAGAGCTGCGCCTGAACCACCGGCTCGCGGCGCCGCTGTATCTGGAGGTGCTTCCGATCACCGGCACGCCGGAGGCGCCGGTTCTGGGCGGCCAGGGCGAAGCCTTCGAATACGCCCTTCGGATGCGCCAGTTCGATCAGGCAGAGCTGTTTGACCAGCGCCAGGAAAAAGGCGAGTTGAGCCAGGAGCTGCTTATCAGCCTCGCCCGCCAGGTGGCGCAGTTCCACGATAGCCTGCCGCCGGTTGCCGACGACAAGCCCCTGGGCACGCCGGAAGCTGTGTTCGCCGCCATGCAGGAAAACTTTGACCAGATCAGGCCCTTGCTGGATGACAGCACCCTGCTGGCGCAACTGGACAATCTCGAGGGCTGGACCCGCAGCACCTTTGAGCGCCTGCAACCCCTGATTGCCAAACGGCGGGCCGAGGGCATGGTTCGCGAATGTCACGGCGACCTGCACCTGGCCAACATCACCGTGTTCAACGGTCAGGTGACGGTGTTCGACTGCATCGAATTCAACGAACCGTTCCGCTGGATTGACGTGATCAACGATCTCGCGTTCCTGCTGATGGACCTGGAATCCCGCCGTGAGCCGGTGCTGGCGAATCTGGTGCTGAACACCTATCTGGAATACCGGGGCGATTTCGAGGGGCTGAGCCTGCTGCCCCTGTACAAGGCCTACCGCGCCATGGTGCGAGCCAAGATTGCACTGTTCACCCTGGGCAACCCGGCCCTGAGCGAGCAGGAAAGAGCCGGGCTGATGCAGCGCTATCGCGACTACGCGCAGCTGGCGGAAGACTACGGCCGCATTCCCCAGCCATACCTGCTGGCGACGGTTGGCCTGTCCGCCAGTGGCAAGACCTGTTTGAGCGCCGCGATGGCAGGCGAACTGGACCTGATTCGCCTGCGTTCCGACGTCGAACGCAAGCGCCTGAAGGGTCTGGCACCACTGGCGAGCAGTAGGTCCAACGTGGGCACCGATCTGTACTCCCCGGAAATGACCCAGCAGACCTACCAGCGCCTGGCCGACCTGGCCGGTGATCTGTTGCGTGCCGGGCTATCCGTGATCGTTGACGCCGCTTGCCTGAAAGAGCAGGAGCGCACACTGCTGGCAGACGTTGCCGAAGAACAGGCGGTGCCCTTTGCCCTGATTCATTGCGAGGCACCCGAGGCTACGCGCCGGGAATGGATTCGTGCCCGCCAGGGCGATGCGTCCGAGGCCACCGAAGCGCTGCTGGATCAGCAGCAGGGCTGGTTCGAGCCCCTGACCACCGCCGAAAAAACCCATACGGTGCACCTGCACACCGATCAGCCCCATGTTGCGGAAGCGGTCGCTGACCGGATTCGCCAGCATTTTCAGGCCGATACCCTCAGGGCCGACTAGACTGACCTCATCACCGCTGTGACCTTGCGAGGCCGTTATGGAAGATTATCTGGAACACGACGTTAAACCGATTGACCACCCGCTGTATGAGGTCCTGCGCAGCGAGGACATCCAGCGTTTCAACACCGAGAAAGCCAAACTCACCGAACTGCCGAGTTTTGCCCACGCTGACTTTCGCGGGCTGGACTTGCGCGGGCTGGACGCCGAAGGGCTGGATTTTCGCCACGCCTATTTCCGGGGAGCTGACCTGCGCGGCATCAGCTTTGCCAAATCCCGGATGGAGGGTGCGAGTATCGCCAGCGCCAAGATTTCCGGCTGCTATTTCCCCCACCGCCTGCACGCCGATGAGATCGTGATGTCGCTGAACCACGGCACCCGCATGCGCTACAGCCTGATGCCCAAGCCCTGACCAGCGGTCAGGGCGACAGATCCACCGGTACCGCACGCCCGAGCGCCAGGGCGCCGGTGGGCCCTCCTGCCTCGTTGACGAGCTCGGCACGGTACGCAAGCACTTCCACACCCGTGCGATGCGCTTCACGAAGCAGCGTTCCGTAGTGCGGGTCAATGTGGTCCGCTGGCCGAACGCTCTCGATCCCGGTGTGGTTGACCACGAAAAACAGCACCGCCCGGTCGCCGGCGTTGACCTGCGCCATCAGTTCACGCAGGTGTTTCTGCCCCCGGGTGGTGACGGCATCGGGGAAATACCCCTGGCCATGCTGCGCCAGCGTCACGTTCTTGACCTCCACCCAGGCATCGGGACGCTGGTCATGGCCGCCCAGGCGCAGATCAATCCGGCTGTTTTCCGAACCGTAACGGACTTCCGACTGCACTGACGTGTAGCCGGTAAGCTCGGCCACGATACCGGCCTCAATCGCTTGGCGGGCCTGGGCATTGGGGCGGGCGGTATTGACACAGGCCAGTTGCCCGGGCGCGGTCTCAACCAGTTCCCAGGTGTAGGGCAGCTTGCGCTGGGGGTTGGTGCTCCGGCTCAGCCACACCCGCCCGTTTTCCGGTTGGCAGCCGAGCATCGAACCTGTGTTGGGGCAGTGCGCGGTTACTTCCTCACCATCCGGCAGGCGCACGTCCGCCAGAAAGCGTTTGTAACGGCGAATAAGCCGGCCTGCAATCAAGGGTTTTGGAAAGTCCATGTGGCCTCCATACAAAGTCTGGTGAACAAGGCTGGCACCCCCGGAACGAATCTGCTATTTTCCGCGGATTCCCGTTTCAGGACGAATGCTTTATCAAGGGTCTGACCGCGCCACCGGTGCGCGACGGAAGCAAAGCGTTCTTGTGACGACCAAACAAGAGGCCGGTTCAATGGCAAAAGCTTCAGAACAACCACGCGAACGTTTCACCAATTTCACCCCTTACGAAGTCAAAAAGGGTGAAGAGTATATGAGCGCCGACATGCTTCAGCACTTCAAGAACCTGCTGTTGCAATGGAAGCAGGAGCTCATGGAGGAAGTCGACCGCACCATGCACCACATGCAGGAAGATGCGGCAAATTACGCGGATCCGAGTGACCGCGCAACCCAGGAAGAAGAGTTCAGCCTGGAGCTGCGCACCCGTGACCGCGAGCGCAAGCTGATCAAGAAGATTGATCAGACCATCGACCGCATCGACAAGGACGACTACGGCTTCTGCGACCAGTGTGGTGTGGAAATCGGCATTCGCCGCCTGGAAGCGCGCCCCACCGCGACCCTGTGCATCGATTGCAAGACCCTGGCCGAGATCCGCGAACGCCAGACCGGCATTTAACGCCCTCCCGGCGCCGGCTGCACGGGCGGCCGGCGACTTGATTTATGGCATCGTCCAACTATCGCGGCCGTTTTGCCCCTTCCCCCACTGGCCCTCTGCATTTTGGCTCTCTGGTAACGGCCATTGCCAGTTGGCTGGAAGCCCGCAGCGCCGGCGGTCAGTGGCTGGTGCGCATCGAAGACCTGGACTCTCTCCGGGAACCCACCGACGCCGTCGACCGGATTCTGGATTCCCTGGCCTGCCACGCCCTGCTGTCCGATGAACCGGTCCGCTTTCAGTCACGGCGCCATCACGCCTACGAACAGGCCATCACGAGGCTCCTGGATGCCGGCCTGGCCTATGTCTGCCCCTGTTCCCGAAAAGAACTGCAGGCCAACGCCGGGCGACACCCGCATCACTGCCGCACGGCCCGCATCAATCCAGGCCAGCAGCCCGCCGCCGTTCGTTTTGCCCTCTATGATGAACACGCCCGCTGGACCGACACCCTGCTCGGCGAGCAGCATCAGCAGGTTCAGGCGGAACTCGACGACCCGGTCATCCGGCGCAAGGAAGGTTTCTATGCCTATCAACTGGCCGTTGTCGTGGATGACATTGACCAGGGCATCAGCCACGTGGTTCGCGGCTCAGACCTACTCGACATGACCGCCCAGCAGCAACAGATTTTCCGCGCGCTGGGCGCCAAGCCCCCCGACTGGCTGCACATTCCGGTGATCCTGAACGACCAGGGCCAGAAGCTCAGCAAACAGACCCACGCTCCAGCCCTCGACGACCAGCAGCCAGCACGCAATCTGGTGGCGGCCCTGGCCGCTCTGGGGCAGAACCCACCGCCCGGCCTGGCACTGGGCACCCCCGAGGCGGTCCTGGACTGGGCCCGTCGCCACTGGCAGCGCGGCCGCATTCCCCTGACATCCCGCCAGCACCATGCTATAAACCCTGACACATCTTTGGGTTCGGACCGCTGACGTAATGTACATCTACCGCCTGGTCTTTTTGCTGGTACTGGCCATCTACATTTTTTCGCCCAACATTCTGGACTGGTGGACCGCACCGGATAACGCCTGGTACAGCCCGTATCTGATCTGGGGCGGCATGATTGCCATCGGTTTCTGGCTCGAATGGCGGCGGGACCCCAATGAGTTTTAACGCCACCGGATTGCTGCTGGCCAGCCTGCTGTACCTGAGCGTGCTGTTTGGTATTGCCTGGGCGACCGACCGCGGCAGTTCGCCACGCCGGTGGGTGCGCCATCCGTTCATCTACGTTCTCAGCCTGGGCGTGTACGCCGGCATCTGGGCAGTTTACGGGGCCATCGGCATGGCCGTCGATTCCGGGTACGGCTTCCTGGCCTACTACCTGGGCATCAGCGGCGCGTTTCTGCTGGCGCCGGTGCTGCTCAACCCGATCCTGCGTATTGGCCGCGCTTACCAACTGACGTCGCTGGCCGATCTGTTTGCCTATCGCTACCGCAGCCAGTGGGCCGGCACTCTGGTCACCCTGTGTTCCGCGGCGGCCATTCTGGCTTTGCTGAGCATGCAGATCCAGGCGGTGGCGCGGTCCGCGAGCCTGCTGGCACCCGATACCTCGCCGAAAGTGATCAGCGTTTTGTTCAGCCTGATCGTGGTGCTGTTCACCATGCTGTTCGGTGCCCGCCGCCAGCATACGTCCGGCAATCACCAGGGGCTGGTGCTGGCGATCGCGTTTGATTCCCTGATCAAGGTCATTGGCCTGCTGGTGCTGGGTGGGGTGATCCTGTTCAGTGTGTTTGACGGCACCGGCGGCCTCGAACGCTGGTTGTCCGAGGCCACCTCGCCGCCCACCCGCATGGCCATGGCGATCAACGACGGCAGTTGGCGGGCTCTTTTGCTGATGTCATTCGCCGCGGCTCTGGTGTTGCCGCACATGTATCACATGACCTTCAGCGAGAACCCGTCTCCCCGGGCCCTGGCCAAAGCCAGCTGGGGGCTGCCGCTGTACCTGTTACTGGTGGGCCTGCCGGTGCCATTGATCGTATGGGGTGGCCAGGCACTGGCGCTGGACATTCCACCTGCGTTTTATGCCATCGGCATTGCCCAGGCCCTGGACAGCCCGGCACTGACGTTGCTGATGTATGTCGCGGGCCTGTCGGCGGCCAGCGGCCTGATGATTGTCAGCACCCTGGCGCTTGCGGGCATGGTGCTTAATCATGTGGTGCTGCCGCTGCGCACCCCCCGGGATCAGGCCGACATCTACCGCTGGCTGCAATGGGTCAAACGCCTGCTGATCGCGGCGATCCTGTTTCTGGCGTTACTGTTCCATGAGACCGTTGGCCAGCAGCTGGATCTGTCGATTCTGGGCGCGATATCCCTGTCCGGTACACTGCAGCTGTTACCCGGTGCCCTCGGGGTGATTTACTGGCCGGAAGGCAACCGCCGCGGCCTGATTTCCGGGCTGCTGATCGGCCTCGCAATCTGGGTGCTGACTCTGGTACTACCGTTCTCCCACGGCATTGATCTGACCGCCTTCCTGCCCCTGCCGATCGCACCGGGATACGACACCTGGCATCTGTTTACCTTCATCAGCCTGACCGCCAACATCACGGTGTTCGTCCTGGTGTCGATGCTCAGCCCGGCCTCGCCGGAGGAAAACAGCGCCGCCCAGGCCTGTTCAGTAGGCGCACTGTCCCGGCCCCAGCGCCGGGAGTTGCTGGCCGCGTCATCCAACGAGTTTGTCCAGCAACTGGCCGAACCGTTGGGAATCAGCGTGGCACGGCGGGAAGTGGAGCGAGCGCTTCAGCAGCTCAAGCTGCCCAATGTGGAATTCCGCCCTTACCAACTGCGCCGGTTGCGCGACCAGATCGAAGCCAATCTGTCCGGGTTGCTGGGCCCGTCCGTGGCCCGGGATATCGTCAAACGGCATCTGGGCTTCAAACCCCTGACCCACGGCGGAACCGGCCAGGACATCCGCTATGTGGAACGGGCGCTGGGGGATTACCAGAACCAGTTGACCGGTCTGGCCGGCGAGTTGGACAACCTGCGCCGGCATTACCGGCAGACCCTGCAGAACCTGCCGATCCCCGCCTGCTCCGTCGGCGAGGACGGCGAGATCCTGATGTGGAACCACGCCATCGAGAGTCTGACTGGCATCGCCGCCGACGAAGTGGTGGGTGCACGCCTGGTGGCACTGCCGGAGCACTGGCATACCCTGCTGGACGACTTCAACCGGGGCGACGAACTGCACCGGTACAAACACCGGCTCGACCTGCGCGGCAAACCCCACTGGTTGAACCTGCACAAAGCCGCCCTCAGCGGGCCGGATCATCCGGAAGGCGGCTCGATCATCCTGGTCGAAGACCAGACCGAAACCCGTCTGCTGGAAGACGAGCTGATGCACAGTGAACGCCTGGCTTCGGTGGGGCGCCTGGCCGCCGGTGTCGCCCACGAGATCGGCAACCCGGTCACTGGCATTTCCTCACTGGCCCAGAATCTGAAACTGGAAACCGACGACCCGTCCATCCTGGAAACCGCCGACCAGATCCAGCAACAGACCCGGCGTATTTCCGCCATTCTTCAGTCACTGATGAATTTTGCCCGCACCGGCAATCATGCCCACGCCAACCGCTACGAACCGGTGAACCTGCACCGGTGCGTGGCCGAGTCCATTAACCTGCTTTCTCTGAGTGACAAAGGCATGGGCATCGAATACCGTAATCAGTGCCCGGAAGGCCTGCAGGTGCTGGGCGACGAACAGCGCCTGGTTCAGGTGTTCGTCAACCTGCTGGCCAACGCCCGGGACGCCTCGCCCGACGGTGGCACCATCGTGGTGAGTGGAAACGGCGACGGCTACTCCGCTATCATCGAGGTCATTGACGAAGGCTCCGGCATTCCGGCGAACTCGCTGGATCATATCTTTGAGCCGTTCTACACCACCAAAGCGCCGAACAAAGGCACCGGCCTGGGCCTGTCGCTGGTGTACAGTATTGTGGAAGAACATTACGGCAACATTCAGGTAGACAGCCCCGCACAACCGGAAACGGGGAGAGGCACCTGTGTCAGGCTGCGCCTGCCCGCCTACGAGCCCGAGCCCGAACCTGAATCCGGCCAACGCCCGAACCAAAGGTCGTAACGCGATATGCCCCGCATTCTGATTGTTGAAGACGAAGACATCATTCGCTCTGCCGTACGCAAATTACTGCAGCACGCCGGTTACGAGGTGGCTGATGCGGTCTCGGTGGAGGACGCCGAGCGCCACGAGCCGGACACCTTCGACCTGGTGATCACCGACCTCCGCCTGCCCGGCGCCGCTGGCACTGAAATGATCAACCGGGCGCCCAGCACCCCGGTTCTGATCATGACCAGCTATGCCAGCCTGCGCTCGGCCGTGGACTCAATGAAAATGGGCGCTGTGGACTACATTGCCAAGCCTTTTGACCACGATGAAATGCTGGCCGCGGTGGACAGTATCCTGTCACGCAAGGCAAGCCAGTCGGCCCCGGACACCAGCCCGCGTGACGCCGCCACGACCCAGTCGGACCCGGCCGCGATCATGTACGGCCAGTGTGAGCCGATGCAGCAGGTATTCACCCTGATCCGCAAAGTGGCCCCTACCGAAACCACCGTGCTGATCAACGGCGAATCCGGTACCGGCAAGGAACTGGCTGCCAGGGCCCTGCATCTGCTCAGCCCCCGGGCCACCAAGCCTTTGATTTCCGTCAACTGCGCCGCCATTCCAGAAAGCCTGATCGAGTCGGAATTGTTTGGCCACGAGAAAGGTGCGTTTACCGGCGCGGTCTCGGCACGCACAGGCCTCATCGAAGCGGCCGATGGCGGCAGCCTGTTCCTGGATGAAATTGGTGAACTGCCTGCGGAAGCCCAGGCGCGGTTACTGAGGGTGTTGCAGGAAAGTGAAATCCGCAGGGTGGGGTCAACGCAAAGTCAGAAGGTGGACGTGCGGATGATTGCCGCCACCCATCGGAACCTCAAAGCCATGACCCGCACCGGCGAATTCCGGGAAGATCTGTATTACCGCCTGAACGTCATGCAGATCCGCCTGCCACCGCTGAGGGAGCGCCGGTCCGATATTCTCGGGCTGGCCCGGCGCTTCCTGAAACGCCAGGCCGCCCGCCTCGGCAAACCCGACCTCACCCTGAGCCTTGAGACCATGCAGGCGCTGGAACGGTACCGATGGCCCGGCAACGTGCGCGAGCTTGAGAACGCCATTGAACGGGCCTCTATCCTGACGGACGGCGACACCATCACCCCCGGCGTGCTGGACCTGGACAGCGATTCCGGCGATGAACATATCCCCCTAACCCTGGTCGATGGCAACAACCTACAGACCCGGGCACGCAGCGATGACGCTTCCAACGATCTGTCGCTGGAGGATTACTTCCAGCACTTCGTGCTGGAGAATCAGGACAAGATGAGCGAGACCGAGTTGGCCCAGAAACTGGGCATCAGCCGGAAGTCGCTTTGGGAGCGTCGGCAGCGACTGGGCATTCCCAGGAAGAAGTCATGATCAACAAATGAACCCTTGCTCACTTGTTACCCTCCTGTTCCTCACGGTAACACTCCGGCTCAAGCGAAGGTGATGGGGGGTAACACTTTCAGCGGGTACGGGGTAACACTTATGTCTCACAAAATCTTAAGACTCTGTTAACCAAGAACTTTCTAAAACTGGCACGGCCTCTGCAGCCTTATTAGCGCACAACAACAAAAACAAGAGTGACAACGCAGCGTCAAAACAAAAATAAAAAGCTGCACGAGCATCCGGCAACAAAAACAAGAACAGGATGCAAGCGAACTGAGTGTTTTGGGTACTGTGCTTTTTAGTGGTCCCACGACATGTGCGAGATGTGGATGTAGACAAGAATCGTTTCCAGGCGACACTACACCGCTTAAAGTCTGCAACATGTTCCTGACTACTCTGTGTATCTAAAGCTTTCCGTTTGCGTTGCTTACGTCCTTCTGTTGGGACCATTCAGTGGGGTAGAAGAATCAAGAAAAATCCCGGCACGAAAAACAACAACAATGCAGATCGTCAACGCTTTCGGGGCGGATTCGTGAAAACGGATCCGCCTTTTGATTATCCGGGTTCACCGAAACTTCCCCCCGACCATGTGCAATTCGTGCTCAAATCGTTAAAATCGCTGTTTTTGCGCACCGCAAGCACGGACCTACATGCCTAAACGACTTGTTGACAAGCTACGCTCATTCCTTCCCGGCCAGGGCAAAAAACGGGTGAAACACTACCAGCGGCGGGAAATCCCAAGGGACCAGCATTCGGTCTCCCGCGCGATGATCAGTGAACCCGCCAAAAAAGTGCTGCACCGGCTCAATAAATCCGGGTATGAGGCCTACCTGGTGGGCGGTGGCGTCAGGGATATCCTGCTCGGTGGCCAGCCAAAGGACTTTGACATTGCCACCAACGCAACCCCCGAGGAAGTCCACGACCTGTTCCGTAATTCCCGCCTGATTGGCCGCCGGTTCCGCATTGTGCACGTAGTGTTCGGCCGGGAAGTCATTGAAGTCACCACGTTCCGCGGCAATGCCCGCGACGCCGGCGACGATGAGGTCACCGACGACGAACACCGCACCAGCGAGCACGGCCTGCTGCTACGGGATAATGTGTACGGCAATCAGGAAGAAGACGCCCTGCGCCGGGACTTCACTATCAACGCACTGTATTACTGCATCCGCGACTTCACCGTGATCGACTACGCCAATGGCATGGAGGATCTGCGTAACCGGCAAATCCGGCTGATTGGTGATCCGGAAACCCGCTACCGCGAGGATCCGGTCCGTATGCTGCGGGCGGTGCGTTTTGCCGCCAAGCTCGGCTTTGACATCGAACCCGAAACCAATCAACCCATTCGCGAGCTGGCACCGTTGCTCAGCCACAT
>DASSWD010000031.1:0-7450 GCA_035705335.1 Marinobacter sp.
ATGCCGCGATAGAGTTTGCGTTCCATGATCTTGAAGCGCGCGCGGCCCGGCTCATCGTGACAGGCGGCATGGTATACGAACAACCGGGGCAGGTAGAAAATACCGGCAAACCAGCACACCATGGCAATGATGTGCAACGCCTTGACCCAAAGCATGCGTCAGCTCCGTTGATACTGGTAGTAACTTTCGATATCCAGAGGTAATACCACACCATAAACCCGCTGGATCATGGGGGCCACCTGACGTTGTACGTACAGTGCCTTCAGCACCCTCAACGCCACCAGTTGCACCAGTGCGCTATTAGGGAAGATGTGGCCCTGCTGGTAATGAAGACGTTTCTGAAGACATTTCTGAAGACGTTTCTGAAGACGTTTCTGAAGACATTGTAACCGCGGGTCTGAGAGCTGCAATAAGTCATTGGTTTATCATGGTAGACTACACGGCTATTCTCATCAGATCAGATTGGAGGCGCATGTGATCAAAATTGGCATCGTCGGTGGAACCGGGTACACAGGGGTCGAATTGCTGCGCATTCTGGCCGTGCACCCGGAAGCGGAGGTAACCTGCATTACTTCTCGTTCCGAGGCGGGCATGCCGGTGGCGGACCTTTACCCCAACCTGCGCGGTCATTTTGACCTGGCGTTCTCCGAGCCGGACCCGGCTGTGCTTTCCAAATGCGACCTGGTGTTCTTCGCCACGCCCCACGGGGTTGCCATGCGGATGATGCCGGAACTGATGGCGGCCGGTGTTCGTGCGGTGGACCTGTCGGCGGATTTTCGTCTGAAAGATCTGAACGTCTGGGCCAAATGGTATGGCATGCCCCATGAAAGCCCGGAGTGGGCGGAAAAAGCCGTGTATGGCCTGCCGGAAGTGGCTCGGGATCAGATCCGCAAGGCGCAGTTGGTGGCCAACCCCGGCTGTTACCCGACGGCGGTACAACTGGGCTTTCTGCCCTTGCTGGAGGCCGGAATGGCTGATCCTGGCCGGCTGATTGCCGACGCCAAGTCCGGCGCCAGCGGCGCAGGCCGTCAGGCCAGCATTGGCATGCTGCACGGCGAAATTGGAGAGAGTTTCAAGGCCTATGGTGCGTCGGGCCACCGGCATCTGCCGGAAATCCGCCAGGGACTGAGCCTGGCCGCCGGAGCGGAAGTTGGCGTTACCTTTGTGCCGCACCTTGTGCCCATGATTCGTGGCATTGAGGCCACGCTGTATGCAGAACTCAAAGACCCGACGGTATTTGATCAGCTGCAGGCCATCTATGAGGCCCGCTTCAACGACGAACCGTTCGTGGATGTCATGCCTTACGGCAGTCACCCTGAAACCCGCAGTGTGCGCGGTGCCAATCATTGCCGGATGGCCCTGCACCGCCAGGAAAACAGCTCCATCATCATTATTTCGTCGGTGATTGATAACCTGGTCAAGGGCGCGGCGGGCCAGGCGGTGCAAAATATGAACATCATGTTTGGACTGGACGAAACGCTGGGCCTGAACGCCCCGGCGATGCTGCCCTGAGGTCTGGTTGTGAGTGATCCCACAAAGCCGGCCGAAGAGTACGTCATTATCCGGCACCGGCCCGGGTATCGGGTGCGCCGCACCCTGATCCTGCTGATCTTTACCATTGCGGCCGCCGCCATCGGTTACGGTGTAGGGCTGGCTCAGGGGGGCTTCCGGTTTTCGTCCGTCGAGGCCACCAGCGAGCAACTGGAGCAGGAAGTGAACAGGCTGCGCAGCCAGTACCGAGAGGCCCGCCAGTCCCTGGTCAACCTGGAGCGTGGCCGGGCGATCGATGAACAGGCGCTGAGAGAAGCACGGCGAACCATGGTGAATCTGGAAACCCGGATTTCCGAACTCGAGGCGGACCTTACGTTCTACCGAAATATCATGGCACCCTCGGAAGTGAATGAGGGTCTTCAGGTAGACAGCTTCAGACTCATCCCGAGTCGTGAACCCGGCGTATTTGGTTTCAAAATGGTGCTCACGCAGGTGGGCGATAACGGCAGTTACATTGCTGGCATGGTCGCCGTGAATGTGATCGGTGAGCGTGACGGTGAAAAAGAAGTGATCGCATTGCGGGATTTGTCGGACGACATCGAGGAGCTCGGGGTGCGGTTTCGCTTTCGTTACTTCCAGGACGTCGAGGGCGACCTTCGCTTGCCCGAGGGGTTTGAGCCCTACGAGATCCAGGTGGTGGCGCAGGCAGAAGGAGGCAGCACGTCGCAGGCAGAACGTACGTTTCAGTGGCAGGAATTGACGGAGAAATAGACATGCTCGGCAAGAAAAAGCAGAAGCCCCGCCGCCCTACAGGTCAGTTTGATACGCTGATCTCGTCCCGAACCATGATCCAGGGCGATGTGCATTTCTCCGGTGGGCTGCATGTGGACGGGAAAATTCATGGCCGCGTGGTGGCCGAGCCGGGCAGTGAGGGCGTTATCCGCCTCTCGGAAGTCGGTGAAATCCAGGGCGACGTAGTCGCGCCACACATCATTATCAATGGCAAAGTTCAGGGTGATGTGCGTGCGTCAGTGCACCTTGAGCTGGCGGAGAACGCCTGTATCACCGGCAATGTGTATTACAAACTTATTGAAATGGCGATGGGCGCGTCGATCAATGGCAGTCTGGTGCGTGAGGACGAACCCAATGCGTTGCTTACTCATGACGGTTCGCGTGGCAATGGCGGCGACAAGCATGAACAGACGTCCGAATAGTTGACTGTTTTACTCGGGAATACCATAATTTCTGAGCGTTTCATCGGCCCGGAGGCAGATCTTGAGTGTAGTTCAGCAGCAAATAGCAACCCCCCTGTTCTTCAGTGACAGTGCGGTGGACAAGGTGCGCGAATTGATCGCCGAGGAGGACAATCCGGATCTCAAGCTGCGGGTTTTCGTCACCGGGGGCGGGTGTTCAGGTTTCCAGTACGGCTTTTCCTTCGATGAGCGTCAGGAAGATGACGATACCGTGATTGAGCGGGATGGCGTCAAGCTGTTGGTCGATTCCATGAGCTACCAGTACCTGGTGGGAGCGACCATCGAATATCTGGAGGGCCTGCAGGGTTCCCAGTTCGTGGTCCAGAACCCCAACGCCAGTTCCACCTGCGGCTGCGGCAGTTCCTTTTCCATCTAACACCTTTCTTTATACTGCAGGAATGCTCAGGGGGGATAGATGGCCCCCAGAATTCGCGGGCCGGCCGCGCCGGTGACCTCGGGCAGGTTGCCGGGTAAGCCCTGAACCGTCTGTCTTGCCAGCCACGCAAAGGCGACGGGTTCAACCCACTGTGGGTCCAGGCCCAGGAGGTCGGTCGTGGCCAGTTCCACAGAGCCTAGTCCAAGCCTCAACTCGTTCATCAACAGTGGATTGCGGGTGCCACCCCCGCACGCAAACACCGCCATGTCGGTGGATTCCTGTGGAATCTGTTTCAATACGGTCGTGACGGTAAGCTGTAGAAGCGTGCGTTGAATATCCTCGGGTGGGATGTCCTCAAAACGATTCAGATGGGTGCGTATCCAGTCGAGATTAAAGCGTTCCTTGCCAGTGCTTTTCGGGGGCGCCTTGCGAAAGAAGGCGTCGCTCAAAAAGCTGGCGAGCAACGCCTGATGAACCGTTCCTTCACTGGCCCAACGACCACTGTCGTCGTAGTGGCGGCCGCTCTGATCCTGGCTCCAGGCGTCCAGCAAAGCGTTGGCCGGGCCAGTATCGAACCCGAGTACGGGCTCGCGCCCACCTGCCGGTAGCCAGGTAATATTGGCGATGCCCCCAAGATTCAGAATGCAACGATCCTGATCGTCGTCGGCAAACAGCCAGTGATGAAATGCGGGCACCAGCGGTGCACCCTGGCCGCCGGCTGCCATGTCTCGGCGGCGGAAGTCAGCAACGCAAGTGATTCCTGTCGCTTCGGCAATCGCTGCCGGGTTTCCGATCTGCAGCGTAAAGGGAAGTGCGCCAGATGGTTGATGGCGCAGGGTCTGGCCGTGACTGCCAATACCTGAAATGGACTCCGGGCGAATGCCGGCTTGTTCAATAACCGCGTTGGCTGCTCGGGCAAAGTGCAGACCGGTTTCGGTATCCAGTTCGCCAAGTTGGTCAGGGGTGCCCTGGTTGCGGGCTGCAAGGGACAGCCTGTGGCGGAGCTCGTCCGGGTAGGGCATCGATACTCTGCCAATGATGTCGAGCGCCTGATCTCGGAAGGAAACCAGCACGGCGTCGACGGCGTCCATGCTGGTTCCGGACATCAATCCCAGCCAGTAGGCCACCGATCAGTTGTCCGCCATGGCGAGCTGCTGCCTGCCTTCGAGAAGACGATCGAATTGAGCCAGCCGTTGATCCGCGACCTGCTGGAAGCGCGCCATCTCTCCATCGGGAACCGGCCGCGCATCCGGCAGCTTGACGGTTCTGGAGTTACGGGGTGTTCCGTTGATCCTGAACTCGTAATGCAGGTGCGGACCGGTCACCATACCGGAAGAGCCTACATATCCGATGGTTTCCCCTTGGCGAACTTCTTCACCTTTACGGATATCCTTCCCAAGGCGACTCATGTGCGCGTAGAGAGTGGTGATGTTGCTTCCATGCTGGAGTACGACGGTGCGCCCATAACCGCCTTTCCAGCCGGCAAACTGTACCCTGCCATCACCGGCCGCTTTGATCGGGGTTCCCGGAGGCGCAGCATAATCGGTGCCTTCATGGGGGCGGACAACATCCAGTACCGGGTGGCGCCGCTGCAAATTGAAGGGTGAAGAAACCCGGGCGTTGATAGGCACCCGAAGGAAGGCTTTGCGCATGCTTTTGCCGTCCGGCGTGTAGTAGTCGCTTTCACCACTGGTGTCGGTGTACAGCAGGGCTATGCTCTCTTTATCGCGATTGATAAAGCGGGCCGAGAGAATCCGACCGGTGCCAAACTTTTCGCCATCAAGATACAGTTCTTCGTAGACCACCTCGAAGCTGTCACCCTTGCGGACGTCGTAGACGAAGTCGATGTCCCAGCCGAAGATGCCGGCCAGTTCCATAGTCAGGCGGTCGTCAAGACCGGCTTCTTTGGCCGCCAGGTAGAGAGAGCCGTCGATCGTGCCAGCGGCAAATGCCGGGCGGGGCTCCGGCTCCCGGATATCTGTTTTGCCTGCGTAGCCGGCTTCGGTCTTTTCTATCTGCAGGGTTTCGAGTCGGCTTCGCTGGAGTTCGACAGATGAAAGGCCGCCCTCGGCATCGATGCCAAAGCGAATTTCCTCGCCAGCATAGATGTGCTGGAGCTTGTCTGCTTCGCCGGCGCCATTGATGACGGATAGCATCACACCATCGTTAAAGCCGGCTTTCCTGAACAGGGAAGAGAGTGTATCTCCTGAGCGGATCTCGAACGTTTTCCAGTCCAGCTCCGGTTCTGCCGGACTGGTGTTCTTGGCCACGGCAGATTCTGCGTGGGCGGCCGGCGCGGCTACGGCACTGTTGGTGGCGTCGCTGCTGGCTTCTGAAACGTCCTCATCAACCGGGGCCGGGGCGGGCTTGGCGCCACCCTGTTCCAGATCGATGGTGTAGGACATTCGCTTGGCTTCGACGTCTGAGCTCGGGCTAATGAGTACGGCCGCAGTCACCGCCACAGTAACGGCGGCCGCAATCGTGATATGTGTCTTTGGAAAGGTTTTCAGCACTTGGCTCACCCGTTTTGATCGGTATTCCAGCAAGTTGTCGGTGCTAATTAAAGCGCTATTACAAGTATAGTCCAACAGATTACCCCATTACGGAGTATCGGGACAGTCGGGAACATTACAGTTCGCTGCGCCGTTGGTCGTACAATCCCCGGGCTCGCTGCTATAATGCCGCGTCTTTTTATACAGCTTTTGATTAAAATCTGATCACTAGTACCTTATCAGTCGGGCGGGTAAATCACAGATTTGTTTTGTAGTCCTGTGTAATCGGCTGACGGGGTTGGTGTAACAAGCGGGGAACCTGGGTTCATGGCATCAGTAGAAGAAGCGCTCGCCATCATCAAGCGTGGCATTGACGAATTGATTCCCGAGGACGATCTGGTCGAGAAACTGAAGTCCGGTCGGCCACTGCGGGTAAAAGCCGGGTTTGATCCTACGGCTCCGGACCTCCATCTTGGGCATACCGTGCTGATCAATAAGCTGCGCCAGTTTCAGGATCTGGGGCATGAAGTGATCTTCCTGATTGGGGACTTCACCGGGATGATCGGTGACCCAACGGGTAAAAGTGCAACGCGTCCCCCGTTGACGGATGAGCAGGTGCGGCAGAACGCGATCACTTACAAAGAGCAGGTGTTCAAGATTCTGGACCCGGCGCGAACAAGGGTGGTGTTCAATTCTGAGTGGATGAACAAAATGACGGCGGCCGACATGATTCGTCTGGCTGGCCAGTACACCGTTGCCCGCATGCTAGAGCGCGATGACTTCACCAAGCGGTATCGCGCTGAGCAGCCCATCGCCATTCACGAGTTCCTTTATCCTTTGGTGCAGGGGTACGACTCTGTGGCGCTGGAGGCGGACATTGAGCTCGGTGGCACCGACCAGAAGTTCAATCTGCTGATGGGTCGGATTCTGCAGAAACATTATGGCCAGCAACCGCAGGCGATTCTGACTGTGCCCATCCTGGAGGGGCTGGACGGTGTGCAGAAGATGTCGAAGTCTCTGGGTAACTATGTGGGCGTCAACGATTCGCCGGGCGAAATGTACACGAAGCTATTGTCTGTGCCCGATGAGCTGCTGTGGCGTTATTTTGAGTTGCTGAGCTTCCGCCCCATGGAAGAAGTCGAGCGGTTCCGTGCCGAAGTGGCGGGCGGCGCTAACCCGCAAGACTACAAAAAGCAGCTAGCGGAGGAATTGATTGCCCGTTTCCATGACGAGGAGGCGGCGGAGACGGCCCATAAATCGGCAGGCAATCGGGTGGCGCTTGGCGAAATTCCGGACAACGTCCCCTTGGTCGAGGTGTCGCTGGATGGGCAGTCCGAGATGCCGATGCCGGCAGTTCTGCGTCTGGCAGGGCTGGTAAAGAACGGTGCGGCAGCCAAGGATGTTCTGGCGCGTGGGGCTGTCTATATAGATGGTGAGCAATTCGAGGGTCAGCGCATGTTTGTGGTGGGTGACGATTGTGTGATCCAGGCCGGGAAGAAGAAAATCGCCAGGGTAGTGATCACTGAATAACCGTTTTCAGTGGGTGTCGGAAGTTTTTGAATATGGCGTGTTGACAGCTCCGGAATAGACTGTAGAATGCGCCTCTCTTTCGAGGGAAGCGGTGCTGAAAAGCGCAGATCGGTCGGAAGATAAGCAACTGATTGTTCAAAAATTTCACAGAAAACTTTTTGAAAAATCGGTTGACAAGGTCCCGCAACGATGTAGAATACGCGGCCTTGATTGAGCAACGGCTCAAACGCTCTTTAAAAAGTTGACCAAGTAATTCGTGTGGGCGCTGGCCGAGGTATGTCGGAAACGATATATCAGGACAGTGACTC
>DASSWD010000032.1:0-2616 GCA_035705335.1 Marinobacter sp.
GAGGTGCGCCATGCATAACCTCAAGCCGTGGTTGGCACTGATGGCAGCCCATCGGGGCCGGATGACCGTCGGCGCCGGCCTGATTCTGGCAACGCTTCTGTGCGGGCTGGGGTTGCTGACACTGTCTGGCTGGTTTCTGACCGAAACCGCGCTGGTTGGTGCGTTGTTCGCACTGGGCATTCAGGCGAGTATCAATCTTTACGTACCCGGAGGCGGTATCCGGTTCTTTGCCGTGGGCCGCACGGTGTTCCGTTACATGGAGCGGGTGTTCAACCACAACACGGTCCTACAGTTGCTGACCACCCTGCGGGTCGCGTTGTTCGAACGGCTGTCACTGGCCAGTCGCCAGCACCGCTCCGAGCAGACCGGCGCCCAGTGGCTGACCCGACTGACGGCAGACATCGATGCCCTCGATACCCTGTACCTGCGCCTGATCGCGCCCGCCGCCATGGCGGTGGTGGTCACGCTGCTGCTGGTATTCATGGCCTGGTTTTTCCTGGGCGCCGGCCCCGCCCTAGCGTTGGCGCTGTTGCTCAGTGCCGCGTTTGTGGCTGCCACCGTCTGGGTAACGGCGATCACCCGCACCGCATCAGGACAACTGAGCGATCAGCAGGAAGCCCTGCGCGGCGAAGTGATTGAGCACCTGGAAGGCTTCGCCGAGCTCACCGCCGCCGGCCGCACGGGCAAGAACGCCAGTCGCCTGATGCGCCGGGCGCTGGCCCATTCGCGGGTTCAGGCTTCTATTGATACCCGCGTGGCCTGGCATCAGGCGCTTTCCGGACTGCTGATTAACCTGGCGGCGGTGCTGGCGCTTTGGCTCGGCCTTGAGCTGTTTGCGCAGGATCAGGTGTCTGGCCCTGTACTGGTGATGATGCCCATCGCCCTGCTGGGTTTGCTGGAAGTCTATGCCATGCTGCCAGAAGCCTTTGGCCGGCTCGGCGCTACCGAGAGCGCAGCAGCTCGCCTGAACCGGGACAGTTACCCCGGCCAAGCAAACCAGCAAGCCGGAAGCCTGGCTGCGCCAGCGTCCGAAGGCGATCGGGCCATTTCCCTGGACGATATTACCGTGGGCTATCCGGGCCATGCTCCGATGCTCAGCCACTTCACCCTTCACGTAAACGCAGGCGAGCGTGTGAATGTGGTGGGGGTATCGGGCAGTGGCAAGTCGACACTTGCTGACATAATGGCCGGCCTGTCAACGGCGCAGCGAGGACGGGTTGAGGCCTTGCCCGGTGCTTATCTGACACAGGCCACGGCGTTGTTCGATGATACGCTGCGGGCAAACCTTCAACTGGCAAGGCCAGACGCCACAGATGGCGAACTCTGGCGGGTGCTGGAACTGGTAGAGCTGGCAGAGCGGTTTGCGGAACCGGAACCCGGGCTGGATACCTGGCTAGGCAATGGCGGCCGGCGTTTGTCAGGCGGCGAAGGCCGACGGCTGGCGCTGGCGCGGGTGCTGTTGTCTAACGCCCCGGTTGTCATTTTGGACGAGCCCTTTACCGGTGTTGACGCGGATACCCGGGCGCGGATGACCCCTCACCTGCTTCGGTGGCTGGATGGCAAAACGGTGGTCTGTCTGGGCCATGGGTCGGAGGCATTGCTGCCCGCCGACCACACGGTTCACCTGAACTGACCGATCAGCGGGTTTCCAGCACTTCGAACGTCAGGCCGGCGTTTTCAGTCAGGCGTTTGTGCAACTGGCCATCCAGCAGCGACGCTGGCGTCCAGAATCCGCCCGGTGCGTCTTTGGGCAGATCGAACGCCAGGCACAGCCCGGACTCGCCCAACATTTTCGCGGTCGAGCCATAGCCAGGATCACGATCACCGGTCACCTTGGTGATGATGGTTTTGCCGTCGGTGGTGCGACCCACAAACCGCAAGTCATAGAACCCGCTTTCCTGCTCTTCCGGGCTGGGGCCCTCACCTGGCTTGGGTACCAGTTTCTCGACCACCCAGCGTGTGGGCTTGATGGCGGAGGCAGTGAAGAAGGTGCCCAGTGCTGCGGTGATGCCGTAGGCGGTCAGGCGGCCCTTGGCACCGCGCCCGGTCATCATGGCTTCATCATAGGTGAATTCCTGGCCGTAGCGGGCGTTCTGCAGCGCGTTGGAACGGTGCACCACGCGGGTGTTGATCGCGCCCATCACAAACGGTGCCAGCCAGACATTGAAATCCTTGTCGAACTCGGCGGACTTCAGGTTGGGCTGCCGGGTTTTCGAACGATGCTCCGGCGGGCAGATGGAAAACGGATTGGCCAGTTCTTTGCGCAGTTTGGGGTTGGCGCCGGCTTCCTTGGCGACGTTGATCATCGAGGCCACGGTACCGCCGGACAAACCGCCCTTAGCAACCTTCACACGCATGCGAACGTCCTGGCAGGGCTGACCGAAAGTTTTCTCAGCCTGCTGCTGCAGGAACCAGACGCCCATGTCGGACGGAATCGAGTCGAACCCACAACAGTGAACGATACGGGCGCCAGACGCCTTGGCCTGGGCTTCATAACCCTCCACCATGCGGCGGATCCACTGCACTTCACCGGTCAGGTCGCAATAGTCGGTGCCGGTTTCCACACAGGCGCGGATCAGCGGCTCGCCATATAGCGCGTAGGGACCAACGGTGGAA
>DASSWD010000033.1:0-3010 GCA_035705335.1 Marinobacter sp.
GAACAGTACGAAGAGGCGTTGAGCGTCGCCCGCGACCAGGTGGAAAACGGGGCTCAGATCATCGACATCAATATGGACGAGGGCATGCTGGATTCGAAGGAGGTCATGGTCACCTTCCTGAATCTGGTGGCGTCCGAGCCGGATATCTCCCGGGTGCCGATCATGATCGATTCCTCCAAATGGGAGGTGATCGAAGCCGGCCTGCGCTGCATTCAGGGCAAAGCCGTGGTCAACTCCATCAGCCTGAAAGAAGGCGAAGAAGAATTCATCAAGCGTGCGAAGGACTGCATGCGCTATGGCGCGGCCGTGGTGGTCATGGCCTTTGATGAAGACGGCCAGGCCGACACCTACGAGCGCAAGACCGAGATCTGTAAACGCTCCTACAATGTACTCACCGGTATTGGCTTCAACCCGGCTGATATCATTTTCGACCCGAACATCTTTGCCATCGCCACCGGCATTGAAGAGCACAACAATTACGCGGTGGACTTCATCAATGCCACCCGCTGGATCCGCAAAAACCTGCCCCACGCGTCGATCTCCGGTGGCGTGAGTAACGTGTCGTTCTCCTTCCGCGGCAACGATGCCGTGCGTGAGGCCATCCACTCGGTGTTCCTGTACCACGCCATAAAGGCCGGCATGAACATGGGCATTGTGAACCCGGGTCAGTTGGTGATCTACGACGAAATCGAGCCGGATCTTAAAGAGCTGGTCGAAGACGTAGTACTGAACCGGCGGGATGACGCCACTGACCGGCTTCTGGAGGCCGCTGAACGCTTCAAAGGCAAAGGCGGCAAGGCTCAGGAAGAAGACCTGGCGTGGCGTGAGTGGCCGGTGGAAAAGCGCCTGGAGCACGCGCTGGTCAAAGGCATCACCACCTACATCACCGAAGACACCGAGGCCTGCCGACAGAACGCTGAGCGGCCCATCGAGGTGATCGAAGGCCCGCTGATGGCCGGTATGAACGTGGTGGGTGACCTGTTTGGCGACGGCAAGATGTTCCTGCCCCAGGTGGTGAAAAGCGCCCGGGTGATGAAACAAGCGGTCGCCTACCTGATCCCCTACATCGAGGCAGAGAAAAGCGGCGACCAGCAGGCCAAGGGCAAAATCCTGATGGCCACGGTGAAAGGCGACGTTCACGACATCGGCAAGAACATTGTCGGCGTGGTGTTGCAGTGCAATAACTACGAAGTGATCGACATGGGCGTGATGGTGCCCTGTGAAAAGATTCTGGAAACGGCCAAGAAAGAAAACGTCGATATCATCGGCCTGAGCGGTCTGATCACCCCGTCACTGGACGAGATGGTCCACGTTGCCCGTGAAATGCAGCGTCTGAATTTCCAGATTCCGTTGATGATTGGCGGTGCCACCACGTCCAAGGCCCACACGGCGGTCAAAATCGAACCCCAGTACAAAAACGACATTGCCCTGTACGTGTCCGACGCCTCCCGATGTGTAAATGTGGCATCGCAACTGCTGAGTAAAACCGGCAAGCCGGCGTTAGTGGAAGCCGCGCGCACGGAATACGACGAGATCCGGGAACGGCGCAAGAACCGTGGCGACCGCACCAAGCTGGTGTCACTGAAAGAAGCCCGCGACCGGGCACCGGAGGTCGATTTCACGAATTATCAGCCCGCCAAGCCAGCGTTTACTGGCGTTCGGGTATTTGAAGACTATGACCTTGCGGAACTGGTGGAGTATATCGACTGGACCCCCTTCTTCGTTTCCTGGGACATCTCCGGTAAATACCCGGCTATCTTTGATGACCCGAAACGCGGTGAAGCGGCCCGTAATCTGTTTGACGACGCCCAGAATTTGCTCAAGCGGATGATCGAGGAGAAACGTGTCACCGCCAAAGGCGTGATCGGTTTCTGGCCAGCCAGCCGCCGCGGCGACGACCTTGTGGTGTATACTGACGACACGCGAACCAGAGAGCTGACCACCCTGCACCACCTGCGCCAGCAGGACGAGAAAGCTCCGGGTCGCCCGATGGCCGCCCTGTCGGATTTCGTTGCGCCGGAAGGTTCAAGCCTGAACGATTACGTGGGCGGATTTGCCGTCACCACCGGTATCGGGGTCGATGAACTCACCGCCGAATACAAGAATGCCCATGACGATTACAGCGCGATTATGGTCCAGGCTCTGGCAGACCGCCTAGCCGAAGCCTTCGCTGAGCGCATGCACGAGCGGGTGAGGAAGGAATTCTGGGGCTACGCGGAAGATGAGGCGCTGGCCAACGAGGACCTGATCAAGGAACGCTACCGCGGCATTCGCCCGGCGCCCGGCTACCCGGCCTGCCCGGACCACACCGAAAAGGCGACCCTGTTCCAGCTCCTGGATGCCACCAGGAACACCAGCCTGAAGCTGACCGAACACTTCGCCATGTACCCGACCGCCGCAGTATCCGGTTGGTACTTTGCTCACCCGGAGGCGAAGTACTTTGCGGTCGGCAAAATTGGCGCCGATCAGGTTGAGGACTATGCTGAGCGTAAAGGCATGTCAAAGGCCGAGGCCGAGCGCTGGTTGATGCCCAGCCTGGCTTACGATCCGGCAGAATAAGGGATAACTATGGGCAATGCGGGCAATGAAGACAGAACGGCGGACGAATCACAGGGCCAGAAGCCTGGCTCACCGGGCGTCCTGAAAATCATGCAAAGCATTCTGGCTGGTGCGTTCGGCGTTCAGTCCGATCGGCGCCGGCAGGAAGACTTTTCGAGCCACAGCCCGCTTCCCTACATCGTCGCCGGATTACTGTTTACGGCGGCGTTTGTGGGCGGGCTGATTCTGGTGGTCAATCTCGTTCTGGCAGGCCAGTAGTTTACTGACCCGCGACCCAGACCACCGCGAATGCGACCGCAAGCATGACTAACAATACCGCGGCAACGGCATCCACCTGACTGTCTGAACGTGCTGTTTTTTTCATGTGCGTCTCGCTCTGGTCTTTCAGGTTATTGTTCTTTCAACGAATCCGCTTAATTAATAGCAGGAATCCGGGATTCGTCCAGTTTTT
>DASSWD010000034.1:0-3926 GCA_035705335.1 Marinobacter sp.
AATTAAAACAAGCGTTCGATCAAGCTTGACAGCACCGGGCTCTAACCATAAAGTCGGATGGCGATGTCGGCACTACCCGGGCGGTCAACAGGCTTTGAACCCAGGGATCTCAAGCCGTCACCATGACAAGACAACCATTGATAAGGGTAAAACAATGTCTGTAGCTCAGGTATTTGAGAAACTCGAACAGAACTTTAACGCAGACGCGGCTCAGGGTCTGGATCTGGTTTTCCAGTTCGACATTGAAGATGACAAGACCTACCACCTGGTGATAAACGACGGCACCTGCAAGCTGCACGAAGGCGCCCACGACGATCCTTCCGTTACCCTGATCATGAATTCCGAAACCCTGAAGGGTATCGTGTCTGGCGAGACCGACGGCATGCAGGCGTTCATGGCCGGTCAGCTGCGCGCTGAAGGCGACATGATGCTGGCGACCCGTCTGGGCCAGCTGTTCGACATGGGCTGATTCGCCTCATCGAACCGACGAAAAAAAACCTGCGTTCGCGCAGGTTTTTTTTGCCTTTCTTTTGGGTCGACGCTTTAACCGGTCGCACCGTCGCTCACAGCCCCACATCCTGCAATGACGATTCCGCCAGCTTGAGCAGATCCTGGTTGCGATCTTCCATACGACCGACACTCTCAATGTAATACTCCAGCGACGTCAACGCGTCAGCCAGAGCTTCGAGAACCTGGGCTGGCGGCGCTTCACGGGCATCCAGCAGGCGCTCCTGAATCGCCGTTGCCACCCGGGCAATCACATCCGCCGCATGAGGATCATCCACCATTTGCAAACCACCCCAGATACTCCGCAGGGTTCCGGGCAGGTTGGCGAGGTGCAGTTTATCGTAGTCGGATTCGATAAAGGCCGTAATCGCCCGCTTGGCGAGGGTCAGCGCGCCCCGGGCCTCGTCCGCGACCACCCAGATGGCCTCCTGCAGGTAGGTGGATTCCTCACGCTTGCGCTCGGTACCCGCCAGCGCGTCGGTTTCCGACGTGATGCCACGGGTGACAATCTGCATGACGGCGTCTTCCACGCCCAGCACTGAATCGGCCAATCGGTAGAGCTCTTCTTCCGCCGGCAGCCGGTTCTCTTTTTCCCAGTCGCGCAGGCGGCCGGCTTCCTCCCGGGCAATGCCCGCCAGACGATTCAGGTCCAGCATGACCAGTGTGTTGGCCAGGCGCTCAAGGGTATCGGCGATAGAGGCCAGCTCAGCCAGATCCGGTTCGATACCCCGCTCAATAATATCCAGCTTGTCCTTGAGCTGATTCAGCTCTTCCTGCAACGCTTCCGACAGGGATTTCAGAACGTCGGTACCCGGGCCATACAGTCTTCGGGCATGGGCCTCAAGGATGGAGTCGGGGAATTCTGCCGGCGCCAGTTTGTAGCCAGCGAGCACGTTGGCAACTTCCGGGTTGGCGGAGCCACTCCGGTACAGTAGATAGATAAGATCTTTGATCAGCGAGTCCGGGGCGTCTTTAGCCGTCGCAACTTTGCCCACATAGACCACTTCCCGGGCGTACTTCTCAACGCGCATCAGCAGGCGTTTCCGGGATTTGTTGAACCCCATGGCCCGGTCCAGCATGGTGTCCGCCACCAGCGACAACAGGCACCACATCTGCCCCATCGGTGCGCCCTGGCACAACCGGGCGAGCCCTCGCGAAGCGCGGGCAATCAGCTTTTTGCTGACCACTTCGTTGCGCTCACGCAACACGCTGAGCAGAGCCACTTGCAGGGTCAGGCGCATGCGCCGGGCCAGAATCTCATAGTCCGATTCGTCGCCGTCCAGGGGCTTGAGATTCAGCGCACTGCAAAAGTCCGGGCGGTCTTTGACGTCCACATCGAAAAAGCGGCTCTCAGGGTATGGCTTTTCACGGCGCGCTTCGCGAAGGTCGTTGATCACCGGCAGTAACAATTCCGGATGATCTTCCCGTTGCTGGTGGTAATACTCGACATATCGACGCAGGATAAACAGGGCGCTGTTGAGGGTTGTCAGGAGGATGTTCTTGTCGTCATTGGCGCCAACAGGCACTTCATTCGCCAGATTGACCGCTTCCTGGCACAGCAGCGTGCCGCCACGCAGTTCCACGAGAATGAAGATGCCGCGAAGCTGGTTCAGGTAGTCGACACAGTTCTGCAAGTCCTCGCCACTCTCGCGATTCTCCTGGAAGCGCTCGAGGCTGGATTCTGCCTGTTTGATGGTCTGTTCTATTTCGTGTTTGACCAGATCAAACGACTGCGATTTCGTCGCGAGAGACGACTGAACCATATACGCTTCCTGTTACGTTGCGGTGAAGACCGCGTCCTGTTCCTGACCTGTGGCCCGTAGTTCAACTACTTATATCACAAAACTCAAGTACCTCAAGAAACCCGGAATGTAACAATTGGTACAGGCTGACCTGGTTCTCATCCGCCGGATTCGAGCCGCGACCAGACGGTATCCCCTGCCTGCTTGGCCATCATCGCCAGAAACGCCTCATGGGCGGACGCCTCCTCTTCAGAGGCACGCACCACGGTCAGCGGTGACCGGTCAGACGATACCCGGCGAATGCCTCCTGCCGCGCCATCCTCACCGGTCGCACTGCTGTCCAGGGACAGCGCGGTCTGGCCGCCGGTCATCAGCAGGTAAACGTCGGCCAGTATCTCGGCGTCCAGCAAGGCGCCGTGGAGTTCCCGGTTGCTGTTGTCGACGCCGTAGCGTTTGCACAAGGCGTCCAGATTGTTTTTCTGGCCGGGGTGTTTTGCCCGCGCAATCGCCAGGGAGTCAACCACCCCGCAATGCTCAGCGGTTTTCCAACGGGTTTTCAGACGGGCGAATTCGGCATCCATGAACCCGACGTCAAACGCGGCGTTGTGGATGACCAGTTCCGCACCCTTGATGAACTCGAAGAACTCGTCAGCAATCTCCGCAAACCGCGGCTTGTCCACCAGGAATTCGTTGGTGATGCCGTGCACGGTGATGGCTTCGGCTTCGACTTCGCGCTCGGGATTGATGTAGACGTGGTAATTACGGCCCGTCACTTGGCGTTCGATGACTTCGACACAGCCAATTTCGATGATCCGGTGGCCGTCGTTAGGATCAATACCGGTGGTTTCGGTATCCAGTACAATCTGTCGCATATTCGTCCTGTCAGAATCGGGCACAATCCGTTGGTTGGTTTGCTGGTTCAGGCACCACTCAGTTCGGCAACGCCAAGGTTCGCCAGTTCATCGGCCAGTTCGTTGTCCGGGTTTCCGGCGTGGCCCTTAACCCAGTGCCAGTTAACGGTATGTCGCGCGGTTTCGGCGTCCAGCGCCTGCCACAGATCCGCGTTCTTCACCGGTTGTCTGGCTGCGGTTTTCCAGCCGTTGCGCTTCCAGCCGGCGAGCCACTCGGTAATGCCTTTGCGAACGTACTGGGAATCGGTATAGAGCTCAACCTTGCTCGCCCGGTTCAAGGCGCGCAGGCCCTGAATAGCGGCCATCAGCTCCATGCGGTTGTTGGTGGTATGGCCCTCGCCGCCGTGGAGCTTTTTGCTGGCCTCCCCGTATCGCAGCACTACCCCCCAGCCACCCGGCCCCGGGTTGCCCTTGCAGGCACCATCAGTGTATATCACTACCTTTGCGGTCATCCGTTGTTCCATTTTTGCGTTAAACAAGCATTGAATCGGGTGTTTTTCGGGGCACCGTCCCGGCCGTTTCACTCGCACACCCTCCACTGGCGCCAACCGCACCCGGAATGGCCATCACTTTAGCTTTGCGCCAGGCCATTCGCCGCGGCACCCGGGCATGTACCCGTTTGCGCGCAAGAATACAGTAATAGGCGCCGATTGGCAGGAGGTGACCCGCCTGCTCAGCCTGAATCCGGTGGTGCCGCGTGATGTAGCTTCCGGGCCGCTGCAGGGGTAGGCAACAGAAATGCGTGGCCGCGCGCTCGGTTTCGAAG
>DASSWD010000035.1:0-8520 GCA_035705335.1 Marinobacter sp.
CATGGCCACCTGGCAGTCCGGTATGTTCCGGCCCCAGGACATGATGAAAACCTTTCAGGCCAAAGCCCAGAAGCAGGCGCCAGTCTACGACAACCTTTACCCGGTGAAGCATCTGTTCAGCGACTGATCCATGCCCGGCTCCCGTCGATCTTCCATTGCACCGATGGCTGCGCTGGCGTTTCAGGGCAGCATTGGTGTGGTCGGTGCTTTTGCGATCTGGCTGTTTTCAATACCGGTTACGTGGCAGGGCCTGGGCACATGGGCCGTTGTGCTGCTCGGCGTGCTTGGGGCCATCGCCACTTATTCGTCGCTACTTGTGCTCACCCTGATTCCCTGGCTGTTTCCGGATACTCTTGAGCGGCAGATGCTCGGGTTATACCAGTTTGCCCGCAGTTATTCGTGGCCAGTGTTAGTGGGTCTTGCGGTTCTTGCCGGCGTTGGGGAAGAGTTGCTGTTCCGTGGGGCTGTTCAAGGCTGGCTGGTGCAGCATACCGGGCCTTGGGTGGCGGTGCTGGCGGCTTCTGTGGTATTCGGGCTGGTGCACTATGTGTCGTTCACCTATTTCCTGGTGGCCACCGGGTTGGGGCTGGTACTTGGCGCGGTCTACCAATTGTCGGGCAGTTTGCCGCTGGTGATGGTGTGGCATGCCATCTATGACATGATCGCCTTGTATTGCCTTTTGCATTTTCCGCACTGGTTCGGGATTCACCGCCCCGGTTAACGCGGCCGGCGGCCGATCACGCCTCACCGTTATTCCGGGGCCCACTGTTACGAGGATTACAGCCAGTGCTGGAAAGTTATCTGACCGGGTTTTTGGTTTGCGGCGGAATCATTGTCGCCATTGGCGCACAGAACGCCTTCATTCTGAGCCAGGCCATTCGCCGGGAGCACCACTGGTGGTCGGCGGGGCTGTGCATGGGGTGCGATATTCTGCTGTTCACCTTGGGCATGTTTGGTGTCAGCGCCGCGTTAATGGCCATGCCCCAGGCGCTGGAAGCCCTGCGTTGGCTGGGGGTGGTGTTTCTGGCCTGGCTGGCCGGCCAGGCGTTTTATCGGGCGATCCTCGGCCGAGTAGCGTTGACTGCGAGTGAAACCGCGAAGAAAAGCCTGAAAGCCGTGCTGTTTACGACTCTGGCGGTGACTCTTCTGAACCCGCAGGTGTATCTGGACACCCTGCTGCTGATTCCGGCGGTGGGCGCCCAGCAAGACAATGCCACCAGCTTCGTGGCCGGGGCCAGCAGCGCCTCGGTGTTATGGTTCGGGGGGCTGGCCTGGAGTGGTTCGGCGTTGGCGCCGGTGCTCTCCAAGCCTCTGGCATGGCGCATCATTGATGGTGTGATCGGCCTGATGATGGCGGCAATCGCGTTGCAGCTGGCCCTCGGTGGCCTGTAAAATTCAAACGATCGTATGAATTGATCCATTCCTTCTGGAGCCGCTTCTTATGAATTCAGCCATCCGCCGCCGGTTTGCCAGCGCCGGCGCCCTTCGCCGACTGTTGGCTGCTTTCGCGCCGTATTGACGACAGCGGCGAGCTGGTGGCCCGGGTACACAAGGTGCTGTACGTCAGGAAGAAAGCCGCTTAATCGACCGGGAACCGCCTGGCCTCGGTAAATCGATTCGCCCAGTAGTAACCGTTCAGGTGCGACAGCGTGACGCCAACTGACGTGGACGCGTGGATAAACCGTTCGTCGCCCATGTAGATACCGGCATGCTGCTCTTTACCGCCAATACGGAAGAACACGATATCACCGGGCTGAATCTGGTGGGTTGGTACCGGTTGTCCCTGGCGCAACATCTGGCTGGTGGTCCTGGGCAGGGACTGGCCAAACGCTTCCTGATAGGCTGCATTGATAAAGCCCGAACAGTCGAAGCCGTCTGCTGTCGTGCCGCCGTAGCGGTAGGGCGCACCCTCATAGCGCTGGAACACATCCCATAAGGCATTGGCCTGTGCCTCAGACACCGCCGGTGACCAGCTCTGGCTTGCCGGTGGCAGTGACTGTTGGCTGGCACAACCGGTCAATGCAAGAAGGCAGATCCATACTACAATCGTGCGGGAATGGACTGACGCCATAAAAAAGGACTCCAACACCTTGAACCTTTGCCAACGATACGACGGAACGGGCCGGATGTCAGCTTACCGCTGGTGCAGCTCCTTCGCTGCGGTAGTGCTGATCGCGTGGACAGGCCCTTCATCATCGGCCCCTGCACTGGCGGAGCCCGCTCTACCCCCGTGGTTACCCAACGTATCGGTGCAGGAACTGGATCTGGCCTTGCCTGGGGACCGGTTTGTGCGGGGCCACCTGGACGTCAACCTTACCGAGCCCGATCAGGCCTGGGTGGCCAGAAGTAAAGGACTCTGGATCACCGGGCCGCTGCCCGCCGAATTATCCGCCCTGTTTCCAGTGCTTGACGGTATCAGTGGCTCTGCACGAATCGGCTGGTCGGGCGAGATTGGCGCACGCTCAACTCACGTGGTGCTCAGCGCTGGCTCCCGGCTCCAGATTGATCAATGGCGCCTGCCTGACGCTGATTGGTCCCTTGAAGCCATCGACATCGTCTTCGGCAAGGGCACCGTTCACGCTGAGTACCAACACCTCACTGGCTGGCCCGATACACTTCAGGGCTCGTTACCGGTCACCCTGGAGGCTGAGTTCACCTATCCGGGCGTTGTCAAAACTCAGATCTGGACCTTCGAAGGCGAGCTGACGCTGGCTGGTCAAGGGTTTCAGCTCGAGGGGCAGTTGCGAAATGCGTCTGGCCTCGGGTTGGACATGGTGATCGGGTGGTCACTCGACGGGGCGCCCGCTCTGGCTCTGGTGTTGGAGGGAGAGGCGGCGTCCGTTGGGGAGGCGATAGCCGGGACGTTGACCGCCTGGCCTGCGCCGCTCACCTTTTCCGGGGGTAGGGTGTCATTAAACCTTGACGTTCGCCTGGCGGAATCTGGCCCTGAAGGCAGTGGCTCACTCGTTGCTGATAATGTGTCGGGCCTGACTAACCGAACGGCCTGGTCCGGCCTTGACGGCGATGTTGAACTGACTCTGGGCGATGGACAACTCAGTAGCCACATCAGTGCCGAGCTTGCCACTATCAACCCCGGCATTCCGTTTGGTCCTGTTGCCCTGCGGGCTCAGTACCACGCGGACACAGGCGCACCGCTGGCGGGTGAGCTGGCGCTGGTCAAAGCGACCTCAGGATTTCTGGGAGGGTTACTGCGGGTGAAACCGCAACAGTGGTCCCTGGCGGATTTGCCGGTTCAGGCAACGGTGTGGCTCAACGACCTCCAGTTGGACCAACTGATGCAGGCGTATCCCACGGAGGGGCTGGATGGCAGCGGGGTGCTGGAAGGGCAGATGCCAATCACCGTGGGGGCCGATGGCGTCAGCGTCAACGGCGGCCAGATCACGGCGAAGGCCCCCGGCGGAACCTTGTCGTTGCCGGCTGATCGGCTCCAGTCCCTGGCGGCCAACAACGACACCATGGCGTTGGTGGTCGACGCCCTTCAGAATTTTAACTACTCCGTCTTGAGCAGCACGATAGACTATGATCAGAGTGGGCAGTTGAATCTTGGCCTTCGACTCGAGGGTAAAAGCCCTCAGGTGCTCGAGGGGCAGCCCATCGTGGTGAATATCAATCTGGAAGAAGATATTCCCGCGCTGATGACCAGTTTGCAGCTAAGTGGCAGGGTGAACGAGGCCGTGGCTGAACGGGTGCGCCAGTTGATGGAGCGCCGGCAAACCTCTGACACTCAGGATTAGTGACCCACGGAATACTGTGTATAAGGGGACAGGTATGAGAACGGAAAGGGTTGAATGGGGCCCGGGCCGACCGGCCGCCAGGGCGCTCTTGCTGGCAGTGCTGACCATGGCAACCGCGGCGTGCACACCGACGGTTCAGATGGCCGCGCCGAAAGAGCCTATCACGGTGAATCTGAACGTGAAGATTCAGCACGAAATCTACGTCAAGGTGGATCGCGATGTTGATGCACTGTTTGACGAGAAGGGCCTGTTCTAGGCTGACCGGACGCTGACAAGGGGAATTCCATGAACACGATAATCACGCGCATGAGTGCTTTGCTGCTGGCTCTGGTCATCAGCCTGCCGGTGGCGGCCATGAGCCTGGATGATGCCAAGCGCGAGCTTGATGCTGCGAAACAGCAGGGTCTGGTAGGTGAAACCCCTCTGGGTTATCTGGACGTTGTGAAACCTGAGGGCAACGCCAAAGCCATTGTGGATGCCATTAACCAGGCACGGCGTGAGGAATACGCCCGCATTGCTGCCAAACACAACATCCCGGTGGCAGAGGTCGAAGCTGTGGCTGGCAAGAAAGCTGTTGAGAAAACGCCGTCCGGCCAGTTTATTAGGGTCAATGGCCGCTGGGTTCAGAAGTAGCCGCCAGCGAATCCAGGAAGCGTTTGATGTCGATAAACGCTTCCTCGGCTTCTGGTAGCACATCGCCGAAGATGTGCCAAACATGGACCATCCCGTGCCAGGTATGAAGCGTTACCGGAGAGCCTTCTGCCGTCGCTTTGGCCGCGTATCGTCGCGCGTTATCCAGCAGAATTTCGGAATCGCTGGCGTGGATCAGTGTGGGCGGTAATTGAGCAAGATTGCCCCGCAACGGCGAAGCGACCGGGTTGGCAGGCGATACCCGGAACGCTGCCAGAGTACCCCACCAGATGACCGGCAAAGGCACCCGCGCCAGACCGCCGAAGATCGGGCCGAGCATCGGGTCTTTCGCCACATTTTCCCGGTTACTGGGGGCGGTCAACGTCAGATCCGTGGACGGTGACAGAGCCACCGCCGCATTGGCCTGGCGAACGCCGTTGTCCCGAGCCCAGGCCAGCAGGCCCAACGCGTGGCTTCCGCCGGCCGAGTCTCCGGCCACGACCATGTAATCCGCTCGTTCCTCGCCATCAGGGCCGTTTTCCAGCAGCCAGGTGTAGGCTTTTCGGCAATCCCGCACGCCATCCATAAACCGGTGTTCGGGCATCAGCCGGTAATCTACGGCAAACACCGCCGCATTTGCGAGGTGCGAAAATCGGTCAGTGACGATGCGATGACTGCGCGGGCTGCCCACGGCCCAGGCGCCGCCGTGAATATAAAGCACACGCCGCCGGGTATCCGCACCGGGCGCGACCACCCACTCGCCCCGGGGCTGATCGTTGTGGATGAAGGTAGATTCAAAGGCTATGCCCTCGCACAGGCCGTCCAGGTGCTGGCGCACCGCCAGCAGCCTCGCCTTGCCCTTCAGGCCTCTGGATACACGCCCCATTTCCCGCAAACGAACGAGTACCTGTTGGTGACCCTCTGAAGGCTCGCCTTTGCGCACCGGGTGCTCGGTGGCGTCGAGATGAGAGAAATCCTCCAATCGGAACAGCAACCAGGTCGCCGTCACTGCGCAGGCGACCAAGATCAATAAAATCCAGATGACATCCATGGCGTAGTCCTGTTGTAAGTCCGTTGGCTGCCTTTGAGTTGGCAGTCTATGCTGAAACCGGGCCCGGGAAAATGGCGTCGGGACATCTGTTTGCATCCACTGTGATCTTCGGATATAAATAAAAACGTACACAAGGTAATCGTAAACGAGGTTTTAGGCTCATGGTTAGGTTAGTAGATCAATTCCCGGCATCGGTCAGCGAGGACGGAACGCCCGGGGCTGACTTGCTGACGCTGGATCGGCAGATGTGCTTTGCCCTCTATTCCGCCTCGCTTGCGATGACCAGATTGTACAAGCCGTTTCTTGAATGCCTGGGGCTGACCTATCCGCAATACCTGGTGATGTTGTTGCTCTGGGAGCAGGACAACGTCTCGGTTTCTGACCTGAAAGCCCGGTTGTTTCTTGACTATGGGACATTGACACCCCTGCTGAAACGACTGGAAAAGCAGGAGCTGATTACCCGTTACCGATCGGCCGACGATGAGCGCCAGGTTCGCGTGCAATTGACGAGACAAGGCAAGGCGTTGCGCCAGACAGCGCAAGGTGTTCCTGAGCGAGTGATGGCGGCCTCCGGCTGCTCCATCGGCGAGATCGAGGAACTCACTCGTGAGCTGGTCGCACTGCGTGGCCGGTTGCAGGAGTTTGTAAGACCGGAAGCCGACTAGGGTTTCCGATGTGTAGCTAAACCCGAGAACCAAGTTCGAAAACCAAACCAACAGGAGAGTTGTTATGTCATTGAAGCAAGTTGTTTATCGTGCCTCTGCAGAAGCCACCGGTGGTCGTGATGGGCGCGCGGTGTCTTCCGATGGTGTATTGGATGTGGAACTGACCGCGCCCAAGGAAATGGGCGGTGCCGGCGGCAAGGGTACTAATCCCGAGCAGCTGTTTGCCGCGGGCTACTCTGCCTGCTTTATCGGCGCCATGCAGTTTGTCGCAGGCCGTGACAAGATCAAGATGCCCAAGGACGCCTCGATCGAAGGTGTGGTGGGCATCGGTGAGATCGAGAACGGTTTTGGCATTGAAGTCGAACTGCGTATTTCCCTGCCAGGCATGGACGACGCCGAAGCGAAGAAGCTGATCGACGCCGCCCACATTGTGTGCCCGTACTCCAATGCCACCCGCGGCAACGTAGACGTCACACTGACCCGAGTCGACTGATCAACGGTCGCTGCCCGGTTTTATCCACCGGGTGAGTAGTCCCGCTGGCCTCGAATTGTTATATTATAACGATTTGAGGCCAGCTCCATGTCAACCGCCGTATCCACGCCCCGATTTCCCATTCCGACGAACCTGATTCTCGGCTTTCTTGGTGTGGGTAAAACCACGTCAATTCTGGACCTGCTCCGAACCAAGCCCGACGGCGAGGTGTGGGCGGTTCTGGTCAATGAATTCGGCGAAGTTGGCATTGATGGCGCCATTCTGGAAACCGAAGGCGCCGTGGTGCGTGAAGTGCCCGGAGGGTGCATGTGCTGCGTGGCCGGCCTGCCCATGCAGATTGCCCTGAACCAGCTCATTGCCCGGGCAAAGCCGGACCGCTTGCTGATTGAACCGACCGGGCTGGGCCATCCATCCCAGATTCTCGATACTCTGACGGGCCAGCATTACCACAGTGTGCTGGCGATGGGCCCGGTCATCACTCTGGTGGACCCCCGTCGGATAACGGATAAGCGGGTTCTCGAGAACGTACAGTTCCGCGATCAGGTGGCCGCGGCCGATATCATCGTCGCCAATAAAACCGACCTGTGTACCGACGAGCAGATGGGCCATTTCGAACGTTGGGTAGCGCCTCTGGCCAATGGCCGGCCGGTGCATTGCACCCACCATGGCCGGCTTCGGCCAGAATGGCTCGACGGCGAGACCAACCTTCCGGCTGTCGGTAATCCCCATGCCCACCATCACCACCATGCCGCACGGGAAGTCTCTGAGCCGCCCGCCCTCGACGATGAGCCCTGGCAACAGGTGCGCAATCGCGGGCAGGGCCACACCAGCGTGGGCTGGCGCGTTCATCCGGAGCTGCGGTTCGATGAGAGCACCCTGATGGCCCTGGCGCTGGACGATCGGTTCGCCCGGTTCAAGGCGGTGGTAAACACCCGCGAAGGCTGGCGCATACTGAACGTGGTTGAAGGTGCCCTGTCGGTGATGCCGGCGGAGGCTCAGCCCCTGTCCAGAATTGAGCTGATTACCGAACATGTGGTGGACGATGCCGAACTTGACCGGCAACTGCGGGCTTCGGCGGGTATTGCCGATGGCCAGTAACCCGTCAGACGCCATCTGCCCGGTGTGTGAAGCTCACGCGCTGTTACCGTTTCGGACCGTGGATCAGAAACACTACCTTCGCTGCGGCGTATGCCAGGCGACGGTCATGGCACCAGCCTGCCGCCTGAGGCCAGATGCAGAACGCAGGATCTATGAGCTGCACGACAACAACCCGGACGACGAGGGCTATCGGCGGTTTCTGGCGAAGCTGGCGACCCCACTCATGGCAAAGCTTGGGCCGGGAGTCCAGGGCCTGGATTTTGGTTGTGGTCCCGGGCCGGCTCTGGCGCAGATGCTGGAGGCGGAGGGTTTCAGAGTTGCCCTTTACGATCCGTTCTTTTGCCCCAATGAAGCGGCTTTGAAACAGTCATACGACTTCATTACCTGTACCGAAGTGGTAGAACACCTGCATCAGCCCGCGGAGGTTTTTGAACGGCTGAACGAGTTGTTGAAGCCCGGGGGTTGGCTGGCGGTCATGACCTGCTTTCAGACCGACGACAGCCGGTTCGACCACTGGCACTACCGGCGTGACCCCACCCACGTGGTGTTTTACAGGGAGGCGACGTTTGCCTGGTTAGCAAGCCAATACGGATGGCACATGGAGGTGCCCGGAAAAGACGTAGTGTTACTGCATAAGCCACCGGGATGCCAGGCGGCACCCCGGTGAGCAGGCCTTACAGGAAGGTGAGGCCGATACTGATGATCACACCGGTGATGATCAGGAGCATCAGGCAGTAACCCATGATGTCCTTGGCTTTCAGGCCGGCAATGGCCAGCACCGGGAGCGCCCAGAACGGCTGAAGCAGGTTGGTCCAGGCGTCACCCCAG
>DASSWD010000036.1:0-2172 GCA_035705335.1 Marinobacter sp.
CCGGATTGACGTGGCGCTGATGGACCACCGGGTGATGGATAACCTGCTGAAGACCGCACCCCAACTGCACGACACGCTGAAAGAGGAATTCCTGCGCTACGCGCCCCTGCATCTGTACCTGAACCGCCGGTTCTCAACCGAGCACGTCGGCGTTCTGGATGAATTCAACGCCTCTTTGCCCATGTGCATGAAACAGCATCTGAAGCTCAGCGACAGGGAACGGGAGCAGGTGGCCCGCACCGCCAGCCGCCTGATAGAAAATCTTACCCAGAACTTCGACCTGACAACCGCTATTTACTCCGGCCCGACCATCGACAATCTGGGCGACGTGCTGACCCAGGACACTTTGTGGCAGGCCCTGGCACCGCACCAGCCCACGCCTCTGGCCCGGGAAATTCTTGCCTTGCCAGCCTCTCGCGCCCTGGCGCGCTGGCAGTCAGAACACGACGGCTTGGTGACCGAAGTTCTGCTGACCAACAACACCGGCGCACTGGTCGCCATGAGTCAGCTGTCGTCGGATTACTGGCAGGGTGACGAGCCCAAATATCAGGAAATTGCCAATCCGACGGAGTACGGCATTGAACGGAAGAGCGAGATGTGGATTTCACCCATCCGTTACGATGCTTCCACCAGCCAGTTCCAGGTGATTGTCAGCGTGCCGGTGCCGGGCAACGCGCCGGATAACGGCCTGGATGGCGTGCTGGTGCTCGGCCTCGCTATTGAGGAAGTCCTGCTGAACCGGGAGTCCATTGCCCGCGCCCAGAATGCGCTTCGCAATCAGGGCGGCCCTACTTCACATGCCAGAGTCAGAGCCCAGAACTCGGAGAAGTCGTTGACCACCACGTCGGGTTTGTCCGGATGCTTGTGGGTGCCCGGGAAGATCCTGTTCAACCAGGTCTGGTCCCACTGTGCCCCGTTAAAAAACACCGAGGTCATCCCCGCGCGTTTTGCCGCGATCACATCGGTGGTGGAATCGCCCACGTACCAGACACTCGGGTCTGGCGGGTAATCCAGCTTCTGTACCGCCAGCAACAGCTGGTCCGGGTGTGGCTTGCGCAACGGCGTATCATCGCCGCACACGTTAACCTCAAACAGATGCGTCCAGCCGGTGTCTTCCACCGCTGCCAGCTCGTGCTCGAAAAACTCCCGGTCCCGATTGGTAATAACACCCACCTGAATGCCCATCCGGCTCAGCCCTTCCAGCACTGACCGTACACCCGGTTCGAACGCTTTCACCGTGCCGTAGTGGTTCCGGTAATGCTCGTTAAAAGCCTTGTGGGCCGTCTGTTTGGCCCGCTCGTCATCCCCGAACAACACTTCGAAAATATCCGTTCGGGAAATTTTCCGGTCAGTCCGAACTTTGGGGTGGAGCTTTGCAAACTCCCGCACGTAGGCCACCAGGCGGGCGTCCTCAGGCGTTTTGCTGTCTTCTGGTGCCACCATCCGCCCCATCAGGCCGAGGGCATGAAAGGTCGGCAGCATGTCATCCACCGCGTGGTACATGGCATCGAGCGTATCCACCAGAGTGGCGTGCCAGTCGAACAGCACCACCGCCGGGCGGATCAGCTTCACCACGGCCGGGTGCCAGTCCGGCTCAATCCGCGGCTCCGGTCGCTCTGGCGGCGGGAAGGGCCGGGGGCGGACTTCCGCCGGGCTGGCTCGAAAAGCATCCGGTGACTGGCGCTGCAACAGCGCGAGCAGATCCATCAGGTCTTCAAAGCTGTCCAGAACCGCCGCCGGCGCATCCCGGCGGGTAAACCAGCTGTCGATTCTCGCCGGCTCCCAGGCCGCGCCGTTGTAAAAAATACCGGCGATGCCGGCGCGATGGGCGGTGAGCATATCGACGTAGCTGTCACCCACGTACCATGCCCGGGCGCCCGCTGGCAGTCTCAGAGTGTCCAGCACCCGCAGCAGCACTTCCGGGTCCGGCTTGTATTCGGTGACGTCGTCGGCGCACACGGTGGCATCGAACAGGTGGCGCCAGCGGCCTTCATCCACGGTTTCCAGCTCCCGGTCCAGGAACTCCCGGTTACGGTTGGTGGATACCGCCAGCTTGATGCCCATCGCCTTCAGCGCACACAGGTAGTCATAGGCCCCGGGCTGGAACGGTCTGACCCGGCCGAAGTATTTGCGGTAGGCGCTGTTATAGGCCTGATGCGCAGTCAGTTTGGC
>DASSWD010000037.1:0-5464 GCA_035705335.1 Marinobacter sp.
GGCACGTCCAGCTCAAAAGCGGCGGGGTTACCGATGTTCAGCTTCAGCACCCGATGGCCTTCTTCCTCCAGCCGCCGCGCCTCACGCAGAACCACGCCACGAATTTCATAACACACGTTATCCAGCTTGGCGGATTTGAAAAAGTTCTGCATGGGTGGGTCGCGTCCTTTACATACAAACGGTTAGGGAAGACCTATTCTAGCGGAGGGATGCGAGGGTACAACAGGGGCAATTGTGGCGAATTGTGACGAATGATGGGCAGTTGCGTGCTA
The DNA here is from genome assembly GCA_035705335.1 of Marinobacter sp. Taxonomy (GTDB): domain Bacteria; phylum Pseudomonadota; class Gammaproteobacteria; order Pseudomonadales; family Oleiphilaceae; genus Marinobacter. The sequence goes on from DASSWD010000037.1 coordinate 273, forward strand.
TTCTGCATCATCTGAAAGCCAGGAGGCCCTATGTCTACCCAGACGGTTTATAACTTCAGTGCAAACGACATCAAAGGCAACGAGGTGTCACTGGCGGATTATCGGGGCAAGGTGCTACTGATCGTCAACACCGCGTCCAAGTGTGGCTTTACCCCGCAATTCGAGGGTCTGGAAGCTCTGCACAAGGAGCTTGGGGGCCGGGGCTTTGAAGTGTTGGGGTTCCCCTGTAACCAGTTCCTCAACCAGGACCCTGGCAACAATGACCGGATCAGCGAGTTCTGCTCACTCAACTACGGCGTGACCTTTCCGATGTTTGCCAAGATCGAGGTCAATGGCGATGGTACCCACCCCCTGTTCCAGTTCCTTAAAAAGCAGGCGAAAGGGCTGATGGGTTCAGAGAAGGTGAAATGGAATTTTACCAAGTTCCTGGTGGATGCCAACGGCCGGGTGGTTCGCCGTTATGCGCCGACCGCCAAACCGGAAGACATCCGCGCCGATATCGAAGCGCTGTTGCCGGCCTGATCCGGCGCCCGCCGCTCAGGACACCGGCGTCGGGTCGGGTGGTGCCCAGCGGGCAATGACCCGGCGCAACTGCTCCCGGTTATAGGGTTTGGTGATGTAATCGTTCATACCCGAAGCCAGGCAGTCCTCCCGGTCCCCCTGCATCACGTTGGCCGTCACCGCGATGACCGGCAGGGAGTGCCACTGCGGATTCTCGCGGATGGCTCGGGTGGCTTCGTACCCATCCATCACCGGCATCTGGCAGTCCATCAGCACCAGATCGTAAGGCCGCGCCTTCAGTGCTTCCAGGCCGCGCTGGCCGTTTTCGGCGTGGTCCACCCGGTGCCCCATTTTCTTGAGCAGTGCGCAGGCGACCAACTGGTTGACCTGGTTGTCTTCCACCAGAAGTATCGTCAACGCCCGCGCGGGCTCGGCCAACGGGCGGCTGTTTGCGGCGATTTCGGTGGCTTCATCGCTAATGCTGGCGGCGGTGCACAGGCATCGGAAGAGATCATCCCGTTGCAGGGGCAGGCTTAATACCCGGCGGCCGGGTTTGTCAGCCAGAGTGCCGCTGCTGTCTGCGACAACAACACCTGCGCCGTTCCAGCCATTGGCGAATTCAAGTGTCGACTGACGGTCGTCCGAGGTGGCCATCAACAGCAGGCCGTCAGGATGACGGCTGGCACTTCGAACCGGTATCGCCCAGTCCCGCAGCTGTGACTCAATGGCAAGCCGGTGAGGATGCTCCTGTGGCATCGCCATCGCTACGCCAATGCGCTGCAGAGAGGCTATGGCGGTCTCGGAATAAGGCGTCTTTATCGCTTCCTGAATGGGCAAGGGCATGGTCACGGTGAAATGGGTGCCGATGCCTTCGCTGGAATCCACCAGAATCTGGCCGTGCATGCGCTCCACCAACTGGCGACACAGGGTCAGGCCGAGTCCGGTGCCACCATAGAGGCGGGTGGTATCCGCATCGGCCTGGGAGAACGGCGAGAAAATCCGCTTCAGGGCCTCCCGGTGCATGCCAATCCCGGTGTCGATCACTTCCATCCGAAGACTGCCGGCAGACCAGCTGGTGCGAACTTTCACACAACCGCTGTCGGTGAACTTGATGGCGTTGCTGAGCAGGTTGTTCAGGACCTGCCGCGTGCGGGTCGGGTCACCCAGGACCCGTTCGGGCAGGTCGGGGGCGATCTCGTTGATCAGTTCCACCTGTTTGGTGTTGGCCTGCTGGGCATGAAGAGTGACGCACTCTTCCACCACCCGCCGAACACTGAACGGGATGTTCTCAAGGCTGAGTTTGCCCGCTTCCACCTTGGAAATGTCGAGGATATCGTTCAGCAGGTTTAACAGGCTTTCGCCGGCGTTCAGGGCAATGTGCAGCCGGTTGCGCTGCCCGGCGTCATGTTCGTTATCCAGTGCCAGACCAAGCATGCCCAGTACGCCGTTCAGCGGGGTGCGGATCTCGTGGCTCATGCTGGCCAGGAAGTTGGCCCGGGCTCTGGCTCGCCGAACCGCGTCTTCCTTGGCTTTTACCAGTGCCTGGTTGCCTCGCTGCAGCGCTTCGTTCTTCTCGGAGATCTCCCGGGTGCGGTCTTCCACCTCTCGCTCCAGCTGTCCGGAGTAGTTCTTCATGGCGCTTTCGGCCGCTCGCAACTGGGCCACGCTGCTTTCCATGTTTTCCAGATGCTGATTGATGATGCCAACCATGGTACCGATCTCATCGTCCTGGTGGTTGCGGGGCACAGGCAGGCGGATTTTCTCTGGCGAACTGGCTCGCACCTGGCTGAGCGTGGTGATCACGTTCATCATCGGCCGAGTCAGGACCAGATAGAAGATCGCCAGCAACACGCCGGTCAGCGCCAGACTTTTCAGCAGGCCGATGGCCAGGGTATAGGCGGCCCGCTGCAGAAACTGAGTGGCGTAATGATAAGTGTCGATGGTGACCACCAGCTGGCCCAGGGGCAGATCTTCAAGCTGTGGCACGCTCAGGGTTTCGCTGAACCGCCGGGAGGGGCCGAACAGCATGTCGCTAAGCCACCGATAGTTGGAGGCTGCGCTGCTTTGACTGGCAGCCGACATGGTCTGGCCTTCGCTGTCGATAATCCGGGCATCCACGGTGGCGGGGTGCCGCAGCAGGCCATCGAGCAGTTCTTCGGCGAGGCGTACGTCGATGTTGTAGGCGATTTGCGAGGCCGGGCTGAGACTGATCTCAATCAACGCCCGGATGTCCCGCTCCATGGCATCCCGGGCGTTGAAGTAATCCAGGGTGATCTGGAACAGGTTAAGTACCAGGCCCAGTGCCATGGCCACCAGAACCGTATCCCGGGTGAGGCGGAACGACAGGCGTCGCCTGAACTGGTCAAACACGGTGCTGGGTCATCCTTGCTGGTTTCCTGCTGGCGGTGGTCGACGCCTGGGATCAGTCGTCGTAGTCGGCCTTTTTCTTCCAGGTGCCGTCGTCGTGGAGGAAATTATCCCATTCTTTGTCCAGTTTGGAGTGGGCTTCGGAAGACTGCTTGCCCTCGGCGCTCATCGACTCCAGTTCCTTGATCCGGGTGCGGAAGCTTTTCACGGCCCGCATCGCCAGCGGATTATCCCGGGATTTGCCCATTTCGGTGCTGGCCAGATGATAGGCGTGGATAGCCTTGCGAATCTGGTTCTGGCGAATGTGGTCCCGGGCCTGGAACACGTAAAGATCGGCGTGAGTCTTATGCACCAGAAACAGCACGTACTTCAGGTTTTTCTTGGCCGTCGCTGCGTCGAGCCGTCCGCTCTTATGCATCGACTCGATCATTTTAAACAACGTCTGAAGCAAGTCTTTGACGTAGTTGGCTTTCTCGGGTGAATCGATCTTGACCGGCGGCTGCTGATCGGTTTTCTGCAACACCTGTTGTTTGTGGTTCTTCGTCGCCTCCAGCCATTGTTTGACGGGGTGGTCAGACTTCAGCGCGATCAAACCCTGACAGGCTTCTTCCATGCGCTTGAGCAGCAACAGCTTCAGGTCTGCATTGAGGTATTGGCCTGGGATGTCCGTGAGCAGCCGGTTGGCCTTTTGATAGGCATCCTCCTGAGCGTTGAGCTTTCGAGCGCGCTCGATACGGGCTCGCTCACGCATCTGGCTGATCACGATGATGACCAGAGAGACAGTCACAATGGCTGCGAGTACCAGCACAATGGTTATGGTGTCCATGGTGGGTGTCGGGGCTCCCGGTCACCGGCCCGGGCGAAGGCCCCGGCCAAAGTTGACGAATTTTTATAATGTCCTGAAAGCGTAGCAGATTTCTGTTGATGCGTCCGTTTCCGGTTGTAAGCGGCCGGCCATCCCATTGATGTTCTGAATGGTGTCTTTGCTGTATATTGAGCCGGTGAATGTATCCGCTGCCGTCTTGACCGCAGCAGCCAGGAGCCGCCTATGGACATTTCCCGCGTTGACCTCAATTTGCTGGTGTATCTCGATGTATTGCTCAGGGAGCGGAACGTCACGAAGGCGGCGAATCATCTGGGGATCACCCAGCCGGCCATGAGCAACGGCTTGCGCCGGCTGCGGGATCTGTTTGGTGACCCGCTGCTGGTACGCACCAGCGAGGGCATGACCGCGACGGAGCGGGCGACAGAGCTGCAACCGTTGGTAAGGTCTATCCTGTCGAACATCGAACAGGCGGTACAGGAGAAAACCCCGTTTGCCGCTGCCGAGAGCCAGCGGGTGTTCCGGATCATGGCCAGTGACTATGCCGAATCCTGCCTGATGCCCCGGGTGCTGCGGCGTATCCGCCAGGAAGCGCCCCATGTGACCCTGGACGTGTTGACCCCCAGCGACGTCAGCTTTCTGGATGTGGAGCAGGGGCGTCTGGATATGGCGATCAACCGTTTCGACAAAATCCCCCAGTCGTTTCATCAGAAAACCCTCTGGACGGAGTATTTCGCCTGCCTCATGAATGCCCGCAACCCGATGCTGCGGGAGCCCTTCACTCTGGACAGTTACCTGACCGCCAGTCACATCTGGGTCAGCAAAACCGGGTTTGGCGTCGGGGTGGGGGTCAATCCCAAGGACGTACAGCGACTGGGCTGGGTAGACGAGGCGCTGGGTCGTATGGGGCGTAAGCGCCAGATTTCCGTGTTTACCCGTCACTATCAGGTAGCCATGTTGCTGGCCGAGCAGCACGATCTGGTAGCCACCCTGCCGTCCCGGGCGGCCTGGCTGCAGAAAGACAACCCGAATCTTGTGGTAAAGGTGCCGCCGTTCGAAATTCCGCCGTTTGAACTGAAAATGGCCTGGAGCCCGCTGCTGCAGCACAACAGCGACCACCAGTGGTTACGCCGGTTGATCATCGAGGTGGCAGAGGAAGTGGATGAGGAGTTTGCGCCGTTCGGGGCCCAGTTTGAGTCGCCGCAGGTGGCGCCGGTGCTGCACTCAGAGCGGTAGTTGCCGTAATTCGAGCGACGGGCGGGCAGCGTCCCACATCCGCTGGAAGGATTCTTCCAGCAATCTGGCCCGGCCGGCCGCGGCGAAATTGGCGAAGCCCTCCGGTGCTTCAAACCCGTGCCGATAGAGCACACCTTCCCGGTCAACCAGAACAAACGCCTGATCTTCCATCGGATACTCCGGGTTGACCAGTCGCAGTTCGATGCTGCTGGTCAGCCGCCGCATCAGTTCCACCAGCTGATGGCGGCGTTTGACCAGCGGCTTG
>DASSWD010000038.1:0-3852 GCA_035705335.1 Marinobacter sp.
CTGATCGACAAGACCGACGGCTGGTACGCCGGCCGACCGGTGCTGGTCACCGGCAACGACTACAACCTGGGCCTGATGAACGGGGATATCGGTATTACCTTCACAGTGCCCTGGGACCAAACCGCCAGCGGAGATCCGAAAGACACCCTGCGGGTGGCCTTCCCCGGTGGTGACAGCGCCGGGGGCATTCGCTGGATTTCCCCCAGCCGCCTGCAGCAACTGGAAACCGTATACGCCATGACGGTACATAAATCCCAGGGTTCGGAGTTCAACCACACCTGCCTGGTGCTGCCGGACCGGCTCAGCCCGGTGCTCACCAAGGAGCTGGTGTACACCGGCATCACCCGTGCGAAAAACTGGTTTAGTCTGATTACCGGGGAGGCGCAGGTTTTCAAAGACAGTGTCCAGCAGCAAGTCATGCGCGCTTCAGGATTGGCACTCCAACTCGGAGAAGGCTAACACCAAAGCTCGATGCGACAGTGAGGGGGAAGGCCCTTCCCCCTCACTGTTCGCCACTCCGATGCTGCTGCTCCCAAAGATGAGCGTAGTAGCCGCCCGCGCCCAACAGTTCGCTGTGGCTTCCACTTTCAACGATACGGCCACCGTCCATCACCAGAATCGTGTTGGCATCGCGAATGGTGGACAGTCGGTGAGCGATCACCAGTGTGGTGCGCTGACGGCTGACTTCTTTCAACGCACCGAGGATCGCCTGTTCGGATAACGAATCCAGTGACGACGTCGCTTCATCCAGAATCAGCAGCGGCGGATTCTTAAGGATTACACGGGCAATCGCTACCCGCTGTTTCTCACCGCCGGACAGCTTTAACCCCCGCTCGCCCACCTTGGTGTCATAACCTTCCGGCAGGCTTTGGATAAAGGCCTCCAGATGCGCCAACCGCGCTGCCCGGTGAACCTCTTCCTCGGTCGCATCGGGGCGGCCATAGGCCAGGTTGCGGTACAGGGTGTCGTTGAACAGTACGGTGTCCTGCGGCACAACACCGATGGCAGAGCGCAGGCTGTCCTGGGTCACCTGCCGGATGTCCTGGCCATCAATCCGGATGGCACCCTGGTCCAGGTCATAAAAACGGAACAACAGACGGGCGAGGGTGGATTTGCCTGCCCCACTGGCGCCGACCACCGCCACGGTGTGGCCGGCGGGGATGGTGAAATCCACATCCTGCAGAATCGGGCGGTCTGGTCGGTACGCGAAGTGGATGTGTTCGAAGCGCACTTCGCCGTTACCCACAGCCAGGGGCTTGGCACCGGGGGTATCCTGAATCGCTGGCTGGTCGCCCAACAGTTTGAACAGCCGCTCCACGTTGACCAGCGCCTGGCGGATTTCCCGGTAGACAAACCCCAGGGCGTTCAGGGGGATGAACAGCTGGATCAGATAGGCGTTGATCATGGTGAAGTCGCCCAGTGTGATCTCACCGCTGGCGACTTCCCGCACCGCCATCGCCATGATCACGATCAGCGCCACGCCAATGATCAGTGCCTGGCCGGCGTTCAGGGTGGCCAGCGACAGGCGGTTTTTCAGGCGGGCTTGCTCCCAGTCGTCCAGGTCCTGATCGTAGAGTTCGGCTTCGTAGCGCTCGTTGTTGAAGTATTTGACGGTCTCGTAGTTCAGCAGGCTGTCGATGGCGCGGGAGTTGGACTGGTTGTCCCGGGCGTTGGCCTCCCGAACGAACTTGGTGCGCCATTCGGTGATCTTGATGGAGAACACCACATACACCACCACCGCCACCAGAATTGCCAGCACGTACCCGACGTTGAACACCACCAGCAGGATGGCCGACACCATCAGGATTTCGAGAATGGTGGGCACGATGTTGAACAGGGTGAAGCGCAGCAGAAAGCTGATGCCGTTGGTGCCCCGCTCGATGTCCCGGGCCAGACCGCCGGTCTTGCGATCAAGGTGAAAGCTCAGCTCCCGTTGATGCAGGTGTTCAAAGATGCGAAGCGACACCCGCCGCATGGCCCGCTCCGCCACCCGGGCGAAGACGGCATCCCGTAGCTCACTGAACAGGGTGGCGCCGAAACGAAGGGAACCGTAGGCCACCACCAACACGACAGGAATCCACAGCAGCAAGTCAGCCCCGCGGTTCTGGTCCAGATAATCGACGATGTATTTCAGGGCAACCGGCGTGGCCACCGTGGCGACTTTCGCAAGGATCAGAAAGCCCAGGGCCAGCAGCACCCGGCCACGAAACTCCAAAAGATAAGGCCAGAGACCGGAAATGATCGACCAGTCAGGTTTGTGGTCGGCGGGGTAGTCGTGATCGGCGTAGGCGCGCAAACAGCAATCTCCATAGACAGACAGCGCATGGGTCCGGTAGGCCTTTCCGGGACCGTCAAAAGCCAGGGATGGCTTTTGCCGAGCGTACATGGATGTATTTACAGCGTGTCCCGGAAAGGCCTACCGGACCCATGTGCGTTAACTCGGTGTAGAAGACTATGATACGTCTTGCTGAAAGAACAAACCGTACAACAATGACATTCTGTGTGATTGACCAGGAGAAGGATCATCAGCCCGAACCATCGCAAAGCCTTAAAGCTGGTTGTTGAGTTTATCAGCCCCTACAAGCGTGCCGTCGCCGGCGCGATGGTGGCGCTGGTGATAACCGCCGGCATTACGCTGGGCTTGGGGCAGGGGCTTCGAATTCTTGTGGACCAAGGCCTTGCCACCGATTCGCCGGAGAACCTTGCCCGCGCCATCGGCCTGTTTTTCCTGTTGGTACTGGGGCTGGCCTTTGGTTCCTTCGCCCGTTTCTATCTGGTGTCCTGGATTGGCGAGCGCGTGGTCGCTGATATTCGCAAGCGGGTCTTCAATCACCTTATTGATCTGACACCCGCTTTCTTCGAACGCAACCGGGCGCTGGAAATTCAGTCCCGGTTCACCGCAGACACCACCGTGCTGCAATCGGTGATCGGCTCCACCGTGTCCATCGCGCTGCGTAATACCCTGATGCTGCTGGGCGGGCTGGTGCTGCTGTTTGTCACCAACGCCAAGCTGGCCAGCATTATTCTGCTGGGCTTTCCGCTGGTGATTGCGCCCATCCTGTTTTATGGCCGCAAGGTTCGGGCGCTGTCCAAACTCAGCCAGGACCGGGTCGCGGATGTGGGTAGTTACGTCGGGGAGAACCTGAGCCAGATCAAGACGGTGCAGGCGTTCAACCATCAGCCCCACGACCGGCGGTTTTTCGGGGACGTGTCAGAACGGGCCTTTGAGATCTCCCGACAGCGGATTTTGCAGCGGGCCTGGCTGACCACCCTGGCCATTTCCCTGGTGATGGGGGCCGTGGGCGTGGTGATCTGGATCGGGGGCCTTGATGTGATTGAAGGCCGCACCAGCCCGGGGGAGCTCGCCGCGTTCCTGTTCTATAGCCTGCTGGTAGGCGTGGCCGCTGGCGCGATCAGCGAAGTGATCGGCGAACTGCAACGGGCGGCGGGCTCTGCCGCTCGATTATTCGAGCTGCTGCAGACCGAGCCCGACCGATCGCCGGAGGCTGGCACCCAGCGTTTACCAGAGCGAGTCAGCGGCGCGATCGAACTTCGCGAACTGACCTTCCACTACCCCAGCCGCACCGATCAACCTGCGCTCAATCAGGTGTCGCTTGCCATCCAACCCGGTGAAACTCTTGCGCTGGTGGGGCCATCCGGTGCCGGCAAATCCACCCTGTTCGACTTGCTGCTGGGCTTTTATCCCCTCACTGGCGGTCAGATTCTCATGGAAGGTGTGGATACCGCCACCGTGCCCCTGGCCGATCTGCGCCGGTGTTTCGCCCTGGTGCCCCAGAACCCGGCACTGTTTCACGGCACGGTCGCCGATAACCTGCGCTACGCCCGCCCGGA
>DASSWD010000039.1:0-15824 GCA_035705335.1 Marinobacter sp.
CGACTGTGGTCATTGTGCTGTGCGTGTTGTTGTTCTCCGGCATCAACAGTGTGCGTCAGCAGATCTGGCACGAGCGCACCGCAGAACCGCTGATGCGCTGGCTGGTGGGTGTGCCGGAGCCGGCCCGCCAATATCACTGGATGCCTTCCCTGTTTGGCCTGCAAACCCTGAACCCTGACCTGGCGCGGCTGAACGACGTGCTGGCGGAGCGGCTCTCCTACGGCCAGGTGGTGGCCCAGCGGCATTCCGCGGGCTATCGGTTTCTCGCTATGGCCGATGATGGCCAGGTGCTGGTTTTGGACCTTGAGCAACCCTACCTGGATCTTTCCATCGCCACGGCATTGATGGTGCGCTGGCATCTCGATGCCGCTGACGATGGCCAGCGATTGGTCACCGAAGCGCGGCTGGCTGAGGCTCTGGGGGTTACCCTCGCGGCGGTCCAGGCTCAAGGAGAATTGCCAGACCAGGCCGCCATTGATCGTCTGGCGAACGATGGCTTTGTCATTGTTCGTGAAGGGGAGGGCCGGGTTCAGGTGCTGATCCGGTTATCCGCCGGTGAGCTGATGCTGATGACCATGCCAGCGCCGTTCAACCCGTGGGGCTGGCCGATTGTGATGATGCTGGCGGGTGTTGTCGGCAGTGTTCTGGCGTTGTCCCTGTTTCTTGGCCTGCGGTTTGTCGAGCATCATCTTCGCAAGGTTGAGTCTGTGGCCGTGCGCATTGCCAGGGGTGAAATGGGCGCCCGGGTGGAGTCGGAGTCCGGCACGTTGGTGTCGCGCCTGGCGTCCTCATTCAACGGCATGGCCGAACACATTCAGCGGCTGGTGCAGGTGCAGAGGGAGATGATCCACGCGGTATCCCACGAATTGCGGACGCCGGTGGCCCGCATCCGTTTTGGTGTGCAGATGATTGAGTCCGCGAAAAGCCCGGAGACGCTCGAAAAGCAGTTGACCGGCATCGACAATGACATCCAGGAGTTGGACGAACTGATTGACGAGATCCTGACCTACGCGCGCCTGGAGCAGGGTGGGCCGGTGTTCAGTCTGCGGGAGGGTTCGGTCACAGACATTGTGCGCCAGGTGGTGGCGGAACAGCAGCCTATCCGCCCTGGCATCGACATCCGTTGCCTGATTGAGCCTGAGTCCGAGCGCTGGGCACTGTCCGACCTGGAGCCGAAATACATCCACCGGGCCGTGCAGAATCTGGTGGGCAATGCGGCCCGCTATGCGGAAAGCCGCGTTCAGGTAAGCTGTCACAGCGACGAAGACAACTGCCGGATTGACGTGGAGGACGACGGCCCGGGCATTCCCGAGGAAGACTGGGAGCGGGTGTTTACCGCCTTCGCCCGGCTGGATGACAGCCGCACTCGAACTTCCGGAGGTTACGGGCTGGGGTTGTCTATTGTTCGTCGAATTCTCTACTGGCACGGGGGCCAGGCATTTGTCGGGCGCAGTCAAACCCTGGGCGGTGCCCGTTTCAGCCTGGTGTGGCCGCGCCGTAAGCCGGCAGACTCTCTTTTGTAGGCGCTCCGGGCACTTTTTTGTGAACCAGTGCTCGCGCCCTCACGGGATGTAACAAACCTCTACAGAACGACAACGGATGACCGGCCCGGCATGGTTAATAATCCGCAATGTAAGGGATGACTTTTGAGGTTGTAGTTCTTACGAACTTTCCTTGTTTCATTCGTCATTTGAGGGCTGGTATTTACCAGCCCTTTTTTTATGATGCGCCAGGGCCATTCCCATCCAGAGAGCGCCGCGTCCCGCTACCTTCTCGCCACTGGCTAGTCCAGGCGCCCCAGAATCAGGAATTCCAGCAGCGCTTTCTGGGCGTGCAGGCGGTTTTCAGCCTCATCCCAGACCACGGACGCAGGGTGGTCCATCATGTCCTCGGAAATCTCTTCACCCCGGTGGGCCGGAAGGCAATGCATGAACAGGGCATCTTTGTCGGCCACGGACAGCAACGCCGGGTTGATCTGGTAATGACGGAACGCCGCTTCCCGGGCCTTCTGCTCGCTTTCCTGGCCCATGGAGGCCCAGACATCGGTGACCAGTAACTGGGCGCCACGGGCCGCGTCTTCCGGCGTGCGCATCATGGTAACCCGATCCTGGTGCCGGGCGATCAGCCTGGCATCTGGCTCGTATCCTTCCGGGCAGGCGACGTTCAGGTGAAAGCCGAACTGGGAGGCGGCGTTGATATAGGAGTGGCACATATTGTTGCCGTCCCCGATCCAGGCCACCGTCGCACCGGTGATGCTGCCCCGGAGCTCCCGGAAGGTCTGCATGTCAGCCAGCAACTGGCAAGGATGGAAGTCGTCAGTCAGCGCGTTGATCACGGGTTTGCTGGAGGCGGCGGCAAACCGCTCGACGGTTTCGTGGGCAAAGGTACGGATCATCACCGCGTCTACCATGCTGGAGATCACAATGGCGGAATCCTCAATCGGTTCACCCCGGCCCAGTTGGGTATCCCGTGGTGACAGGAACAGTGCCGCGCCGCCCAACTGAGTCATGCCTGCTTCAAAAGATACCCGGGTTCGCGTGGACGACTTCTCGAAGATCATCGCCAGTACGCGGTTTTTCAGCGAGTCTCTGACCTTGCCCGCATGCCAGTCCTTGCGGAGGCGGGAAGCATGATCCAGAAGCTGTTCCAGCTCAGCGGTGGTCATGTCGTTCAGCGTCAGAAAATGTCTCACTGCCATGAGAGGCCCCTTCCAGGAAGCTCGGTGTTAGTCGGTTGGACGTCAGAAAAAGGGCATCAAGTCTAGCCCTTCGCCGGGATGAAGACAACGCTATGGTGCTCCGGTGACATCGTCCGGTTTGGTGCCGGCTCTGGCTGCCGTGTACAATAGGGAAAAGCGCCGGTTAGCGGCTTTTCGTTTCCGACAGTCTCCTACGCAGAGGTGTGAGCCCATGGATATCAATGAAACCATCAAGAGCCAACTGGAAGAGAACCCGGTGATCCTTTACATGAAGGGTTCACCGCAGGCGCCCCAGTGTGGCTTCTCTGCCCGCACCGTTCAGGCGCTCATGGCCTGCGGCGAGCGTTTCGCATTCGTTAACATCCTGGACAATCAGGAACTGCGGGAGGCACTGAAAGTCTACTCCAGCTGGCCTACCTACCCGCAGCTGTATATCGGCGGTGAACTGGTCGGTGGCTGTGACATCGTGCTGGAACTCTCCGAAAGTGGTGAGCTGACCCGGATGGTCAAGGATGCGGTGAAGCAGGCCGAGGCCTGATTCAACTCTGGTCTTGCTGAGCGCGCCGCCCGGCGTGTTCTATCAGGACCGTTTCGGGGTAAACAGCAACTGCACCCTGAAGCGGTCCGTCGTCTCTCCCTCTGGTGACGGATACGGGCTTGCTGCCAGGGCAGCCTTGTATGCGACCTCATCCAGCGATTCGATTCCCGTTGAATCCACTACCTGCGCCCGGGTCAGGGCACCGCTTGGCAGCAACCGAAGTTCCAGAGTCACCGCGACGGTCTGCTTCAGTGTAGAGATCGAGGGCACTCGCTGATCGTCCAGCTGCACCGCCAGGTGCGTGGCAAGCTTTCTCAGATACGGGTCACGCTCTTCGGGGGACTCTGAGATCTGTCGCACCGGGCTATCCTCCATGGCAGAGTCGGGGCGCGACTCGCTGGCAAGGCTGGGTGGGCTCGATGGGTTTGAAGCGCTGGAATTATCCGGCGGCGAAGGGAAAGCGAGTGGTTGCACCGGCTGTGTGGCTGGCGCTGAAGGCTCCTGAACCGGCTGAATCCCGGGGAGCCGGAACGGCAGGTGGCGAGGTTCGGGAGTGTCAGCCGCTGCTTCGTCACTGGTAACCGAAGGGCGGCTGACGAGTTCGAACGCCAGTCTGTGATTGAGCTCTGGCTCACTGAAGGGTTTCGCCAGTGCGGCAAGAATCAGGGTGTGGGCAAGCGCTGCCACCGACAGCGCCAGGACCAACCGGTGAATGGCCGGGGGCGACGGCGAAGACGAAGACGGACCGGACACCGGCATTCTGGTCAGGCGGTTTTGGTGCGCAGGCTGCCAACCACCGCGTTGAGTGCACGATCAATCAGGGCGCCCTGTTCCAGCAGGGTCAGGCGACCGCGACGCATTTCGTGCGCCAGCTCCACGCGGGTTTTTTCGATGACCTTCAGGCCCATGCGGTTGACGAAGACAAAACATTCAGCTTCATCAATCACCGCGGACAGCTTGCACCGGAAGTTCGAGCCGTTCACTAGTCGGAACTCCACCCAGTTACCGATTTCCAACGTGTCGATGCGGGTAACGAACTCGGCAATGGCGGCGTCTTCCAGTTCCTGTTGGCGTTCCACCGCCGTCTGGTGCACGGTTGGCGGTTCCTCGGCCTGATGTTCCGGGTCTTTCCTCGCTTCAATTGCCGCGTTGGTCCGGAAGGCCTCGGCCAGTTCGTGCTTGAGCTGCCCCATCATCTGGTCCAGACGGGTGGCGTTGTAGGACACCTCCTCCAGGCCCGCGCGCAGGGACTTGAGCAGCCCGGGCACGACGCGCACCCATTGATCCCGCTCATCGTCTTCTTCGTGAGGGTGCAGGCACCAGATCAGATCATCCACCACTTTGGCGGTTACGTGCCAGCGGTGCTCTGAATCATCCCTCAGGTAGGCCAGGAACATGACCCGGCTCCAGCCATTAATCAGAATGTCATGGACCGAATCTGGCAGTTTGTACCGGGCTACCTTTTCCTTTAGCAGCTGATCTACCGCTTCCTGGGCTTTCTGGGACTTGATTCGCCCCCGTTCGGATTCCCGTGTGCGCTGTTCCACCAGTGATGCCTTTCGGTTTTCCCGCTCAAGAAACTGCTCAAACTCCGCATTCAGTGTCTCGAACAGGCGGATGTCGCCATCAAACTCATCCAGAATGCGTTGCACCACATTATGGATCTGGCCGTAGAGCTTGTCTCGGGTCTTCTCGTCACTGCTACTCCAGCCAATGCCTGCACGTGCCAGCGAGTTGAGCAGCTTGCGGGCAGGGTGGTTGGCCTTGCTGAAGAAGCCTTTGTCCTTGATCACCACTTTCAGGATGGGAATCTGCAGTCGACTGATCAATACCTGAACCGGCGCGGACAGGTTGTAGTCGTCAAGGATGAACTCAAACAGCATGGACACCAGGTTGATCAGGTCTTCATCCACTTCGCTCAGGGCGGGTTGCCGGCCGTCGTTTCCGGCCTGCTGCGCCAGCAGTTGCTGGACCACTTGCCGGAGGTCAATTGTGATTGGCTCGCCGGTACTGAGGTCGTCGGTGTCGGTGTAGACGGCATGCATCGGCAGGGCGCTGAGCAACTCTGACAGCTCCCGGGCACCGACCACGCGCAGCGAAGGGTCGGAGCTGCGCGCCGGGATACCGGCGTTGGCGCGCTGAACGGCCAGCATCTGGCGGATCTGGTCGAAGACCAGGGAATCTTCCTGCGCAACTTCCGGATGTGGGGTCGTGTTCGCCGGCGTTATAGCTGCCTCGGCCGCGGTGCGCTTCTGGCCGGCATTCTTGTGGGGTTGTCCGGTTTTGCCGTGGTATCGGAAGTTGGGGATAATGCCGGCCTGGACCAGGATCCGGTTGGCTTCATCCAGCAGCATGCCAAGATTGGACACCACGTAGCGATCAAACTGCTTGAGCACAATCAGGCGTTCACGGATCTGGATTTCCAGAGACTGGATGGCCTCGGTGAAGGCGCTGCATAGATGCTCGGGAGACATCGGGTTGACGGGGGCGTCGCTGGAGGCCTCGGGATAGATCTCGCTGAACCGCGCCTGCAACTGTATCAGCGGGCCCTGGAAGTGGGCTTTCGCTTTGCTGATCATGGCGTTGAGGGCAACCTGTTCTTCCAGGTCGTCATTGCCTACCAGGGACAGGGTTTCGGCGCTTGCAGGACCGGGATGCTCTTCGGCCTGGGGTTGCCCGGCCCGGGGTGGTTCAGCAAAGAACTGGGCTACAGCATTCTGGAAATGCCGCTCCACGCCTTTACGCTTGATCCGGATCTCGCGCATGGCTTCGAAGTAGCGGTTCTGCTCATTGTTGCTGCGGGCGTTGTTGGCCAGCTCGAACAGTGAATCATCAACGGCATCAAAAGCGCCTTGCAGCAAATCACCCAGTCCCGCAACAACGGTGTCACGGATGCGTGCGACCTCCGAAGGAACCGGTCGTGCACTAGCCGCTTCCCGGTGCTCGCGGAGGTAATGTATGCCGGACTGCTTGTTCATGGCCGACTCCTGTTTACGCCTCAACCGGATACATGCCCGAGCCTGGTACTTTATGTGTTCTGGTTATCGATTAAATCTAGCGCATTTTTCGTCCCATTAACATGAATAAACGCTAACCTGAGACCGGCATCAAGAGAATGGGCGCTTTTTCTTTTTTTTCGGATGTACGATGGCGGCTTTCACCACGTTGTCCTTGATCTGCAAAACTTCCACCCGGTGCCCGCCGACTTTCAGGCACACGTTGGTTTCCGGAATGTTTTCAAGGGTTTCAGTGATCAGGCCATTGAGGGTTTTGGGGCCGTCGGTGGGCAGTTTCCAGTTCAGGGTCTTGTTGATCGTGCGCAGGGCTGCCGCACCATCAATAATATAGGTGCCATTGTCCTGCGGGATGATGTCCGGTGAGGTCGCGGAGTAGTCGGTGGTAAAGTCGCCAACGATCTCCTCCAGAATGTCTTCGAGGGTAGCCAGGCCGAGTACGTCCCCGTACTCGTCGACGACCACGCCAAAGCGTCGTTTGCCTTTCTGGAAATTCAGCAATTGGGTGTTCAGTGGCGTACTTTCCGGGATGAAGTAGGGTTCCTGGCTCAGTTGCATGATCATCGCCTTGTTGATGTCCTCTTCCTGCAGCAGACGGGCAACATTGCGCAGATGCAGGATACCCTGAATGTTGTTGATGTCCCCCTTGAATACCGGTAAGCGGGTGTGCTGGCTGCTGCGAAGCTGTCGGAGGATGGTGTCGGTGTCGCTGTCCAGATCGATACCGACCACTTCGTTGCGAGGCACCATGATGTCATTCACGGTGACCTTCTCAAGGTCCAGGATGCTGACCAACATGTCCTTGTGCCGGGCCGGAATCAGCGCCCCGGCTTCGTTGACCACGGTGCGCAGTTCCTCCCGGCTCAGGTGATCCTCGCCGGCCTGGGTGGATGAAATTCCCAGTAAGCGAAGAATCCCGCTGGTGAGCAGATTGACTGCCCAGACGAGGGGGTAGAGGACTTTAAGCAGGGGTGACAGCACGTGGCTGGCCGGGAAGGCGATTTTTTCCGGGAACAGGGCTGCCAGGGTTTTTGGAGTTACTTCGCCAAAAATCAGAATAATCACGGTGAGCATCATCGTGGCGATTGCAATTCCGGCATCTCCCCAGATTCGGATAGCAATAACCGTGGCGATGGATGAGGCAGATATATTGACAAAATTATTGCCGATAAGAATCACGCCGATAAGGTGGTCGGTGCGGTTGAGTAATTTCTGGGTGCGCTTGGCCGCCTTGTGGCCCGATTTGGCCATATGCTTCAGACGGTAGCGATTCAGTGACATCATGCCTGTCTCTGAACTGGAGAAAAACGCCGAGAGCACGATCAGACCGGCAAGCGCAATGAACAGAGCGGTGAGAGATATCTCGTTCAAAAAACAGTTCCTGTTGTTATCAGCTTAACGTTGTCAGCGCTCGACTCCTGAGCCCCGTTCGGATCAGTCAGCGTGCCATGTCCTGTCATCAGCCGCCGCGCTGGAAGACCAGTTCCAGGACGAATTTGCTGCCGTAGAAGGCCAGCATCAGCAGCGCGCACCCGGCGAGGGTCCACCGGCTGGCGGTCATTCCCCGCCATCCTTTGGTGTAGCGACCGATCAGGAGGCTCACAAAAACCAGCAGCGACAACAGTGAGAACACGGTTTTGTGAGCGAGATCCTGAGCGAACAGATCCTCGATGAAGAGGGCGCCGGTGACAATGGCCAGAACCAGCAGCGCCACCCCGGCCCACACCATCTCGAACAGCAGGGATTCCATGGTTTGGAGTGGTGGCAGATTACGTACCAGAAGGCTGTTGTAGTTCTGTTTGAGTTGCCGGTTCTGCAAATACAGAAGGATGGCCTGGATGGCGGCCAGGGTGAACAGGCTGTACGCGGTAACCGAAAGTGCCACGTGAGACAGCATACCGTAGCTTTCCTCCGATACCAGCCGGCCGGTGGTGTGTGGAATCAGCGCGGCAACAATAGATGCTGCCGCAATCGGATACACCGCCAGGAAAAGACTGTTCACAGGCTTGGTCAGGGACAGGCCTAATAAAAGAAAGACCAGCAACCAGGCGATCAGCGCGGAGCTGCGGAAGAAACCCAGGTCAAAGCCGCCGTCGTGGTAAACTGTCTGGGCAACGACCAGGCCATGGGCGATCAGTGCCAGGACGCCGATCAGCAGCGTGGTGGTGCGGCTGGACTGCAGCAGGCCCCGGAACTGGAGGGCCTGCAGGGCCGTTCCGACGCTGTATAGGAAGAGTGCCGTAACCGCGATGATCAGCGTTCCCATGACATCCTTATTAAACGTTCAAACCTGAAAGCAGGTGCGGATCGGATCGGATTTGACCGGGCTGGTCGTTTCAGAGGCTGCTTAGTCTGGGTATAATGTCGCGATTATGCAACAGGAATCAAGGCGCCTGCGGGTGTGCTGATTCGTGTGACCAATTTCTCCGGGTACGGAAGAGCAACATGTTTGAGAATCTCCAGGACCGGTTGTCCGGCAGCTTGCGCAAGATCTCTGGCCAGGCCCGCCTCACCGAAGACAACATCAAGGACACGCTGCGCGAAGTGCGCATGGCACTGCTCGAGGCGGACGTCGCCCTGCCGGTGGTCAAGGCGTTTATAGACGGTGTGCGCGAGCGAGCGATCGGGCAGGAAGTGCAGCGCAGCCTGACGCCGGGCCAGGTGTTCGTGAAAGTGGTGCAGCAGGAGTTGGAGCGGGTGATGGGCGAGGGCAACGAATCCCTCAACCTTGCCGCCAAACCGCCAGCCGTCATCATGATGGCGGGTCTGCAGGGTGCCGGTAAAACCACTACGGTTGCCAAACTGTCCCGGTTCCTGAAAGAGCGCCAGAAAAAATCGGTCCTGGTGGTCAGCGCCGACGTCTATCGCCCGGCGGCGATCAAGCAGCTGGAAACTCTTGCCTTGGAAGTCGGTGTGGAGTTTTTCCCGAGCACCGCTGATCAGGACCCAGTGGATATTGCCAATGCCGCCATCGACGCTGCCCGCCGCAAGCACGTGGATGTGGTGATCCTCGATACTGCCGGCCGACTCGCGGTTGATGAGAAAATGATGGATGAGATTGGTCGCCTGCATAAAGCGGTCAATCCGGTGGAAACCCTGTTTGTGGTCGACGCCATGACGGGTCAGGATGCGGCCAACACGGCCAAGGCGTTTAATGACGCATTGCCGCTGACCGGGGTGGTACTGACCAAAACCGACGGCGATGCCCGGGGCGGTGCCGCGTTGTCGGTTCGCCACATTACCGGTAAGCCCATCAAGTTCCTGGGTGTAGGTGAGAAAACCGATGCCCTGGAGCCTTTCCATCCGGACCGGGTGGCGTCGCGGATTCTTGGCATGGGGGATGTGCTCTCCCTTATAGAGGAAGCTGAGCGCAAGCTGGATCGCAAAAAAGCGGAAAAGCTCACCAAGAAGATCAAGAAAGGCAAAGGGTTTGATCTGGAAGATTTCCGCGACCAGTTGCAGCAGATGAAGAACATGGGTGGCATCGGCGGTCTGCTGGACAAGTTGCCGGGTGTGGGGCAAATGGCTCAGATGGCCCAGAGGCAGGTAAACGACAAAAGCTTCGGGCAGATGGAAGCCATCATTTGCTCAATGACGCCCAAGGAGCGCCGCTATCCGGATGTGATCAACAACGCACGTAAACGCCGGATTGCCGCGGGCTCTGGTACCCAGATCCAGGACGTAAACCGTCTTCTCAAGCAGCACAAGCAGATGCAGAAGATGATGAAAAAATTTGGCAAAAAAGGCGGCATGGCCAACATGATGCGCGGCCTTGGTGGTATGATGCCGCCCGGCGGTGGCGGAGGAATGCCCCCGTTTGGGCGTATGTAAAAAGCCTTACACACAAAATGGGGAAACCGAGTGTTTCCCTGTTTTCATTGGCGCTCTTTTGGCATAGAATAGCGCCCCTTTCGAGTATGGGTCTTCGCGCCAGCTGTGTTCAGTAAGGCGCGAATCGTACAAAGTTCGTACAACAGAACAGGATATTGGTCGAAATGGTAACAATCCGTTTGGCTCGTGGTGGCTCCAAGAAGCGCCCGTTCTACCATCTGACAGTCACCGACAGCCGCAAGGCCCGCGATGGCCGTTTCATTGAGCGCGTTGGTTTCTTCAACCCGGTTGCCCGTGGTCAGGAAGAGCGTCTGCGTGTAAACCGTGAGCGCGTTGAGTTCTGGCTGGGCCAGGGCGCACAGACCAGCGATCGCGTTGCCCAGCTGCTGAAGGCGGCTGAGTAATTTCGCAGGCATCGTTACGCATCGGGGTTGAGCGGTTATGACGCAGTCTTCGCAGGAAACTGTGATCGGCCGGATAACCTCGGTGTTTGGGGTCAAGGGATGGCTGAAAGTCTATTCTTTTACAGACCCCAGAGAAGGCATCCTGGATTACCGTGACTGGACTCTGGTTCTGGACGGTAAGCGGATTCCGGTAAAGCTTGAAGAGGGTCGTCGCCAAGGGCAGGGGATCGTCGTCAGGCTGAAAGGTATAGACGATCGTGAGATGGCGCGCACCTACAGTGGCGCTGATATCGTTGTCTCGATTGCCGAGCTGCCCCCGTTACCGGAGGGAGAGTATTACTGGTACCAGCTTGAAGGTCTGGACGTGTTCACGGTCGATGGTGAGTGCCTGGGTTTCGTGCACCACCTGCTGGAAACAGGCGCCAACGATGTGTTGGTGGTTCGGGCGAACGCCGGCTCCATTGACCAGAAAGAGCGGTTAATTCCGTACCTTCCCGGTCAGGCGGTTCAGTCTGTGGATCTTGGCAGCGGCCGCATGGTGGTTGATTGGGATCCGGAGTTCTGAGCCGTGTGGATTGGCGCGGTCAGTCTGTTTCCTGAAATGTTTTCCGCGGTGACCGACGTTGGTGTGACAGGTCGGGCGGTTCGGGATGGTCTTCTGACTTTCCATAGCTGGAACCCCAGAGACTTCACCCACGACCGGCATCGTACGGTGGATGACCGGCCTTACGGAGGCGGTCCCGGCATGCTGATGAAGATTCAGCCGTTGCGGGATGCCATACAAGCAGCAAGGTCATCGGCACCCGGCAAAGCCTGTGTCGTATATTTGTCGCCACAGGGCGAAAGGCTGAATCAGCAAGTGGTGGAGTCGTTGGCCGCCGAGACCTCGCTGATTCTGGTCGCGGGAAGGTACGAAGGCGTCGATGAACGCCTGATTGCAGCCGAAGTGGATCGGGAAGTGTCTCTGGGGGATTTTGTCCTGTCTGGAGGCGAACTGGCCGCCATGGCCGTGATTGATGCGGTAACCCGCCTCATCCCCGGAGCGCTGGGTCATGCGCAGTCGGCTGAACAGGACTCGTTCGCTGACGGATTGCTGGATTGTCCGCACTACACCCGGCCCGAGGTCTACGAAGGCCAGGCGGTGCCGGACGTTCTGTTGGGCGGGCACCATGAACAGATCCGGCGTTGGCGATTGAAAGAATCGCTGAGGCGAACCAGGGAGCGTCGCCCCGACCTGCTGGAAACGCGGGTGCTTACGGACGAAGAGCGGCAGCTGCTGGATGAAATTTTGAACGAACCGGGTGCCTCTGAATCATCAGGGCATTGAAAGATTAGGTATCAGGAGCATTACGATGAGCGGCAAGAACAACATCATCAGTCAAATTGAAGCAGAACAGATGACCAAGGAAGTGCCCGCGTTCGCGCCGGGTGATACCGTGGTCGTTCAGGTTCGCGTAACTGAAGGTAACCGTGAGCGCCTGCAGGCGTTCGAAGGTGTGGTTATCGGCAAGCGTAACCGTGGCATGAACTCGTCCTTCACCGTGCGTAAGATCTCTTACGGTGTTGGCGTTGAGCGTACTTTCCAGACCTTCTCCAAGCTGATCGACAGTGTCAGTGTGAAGCGTCGCGGTGACGTGCGTCAGGCCAAACTGTACTACCTGCGCGACCTGTCTGGTAAGGCAGCCCGCATCAAGGAAAAGCTTAACTGAGTCAGGCCAAGCCTGTTCAGAAGCCGAAAAAAGCAGCCTCCCGGGGCTGCTTTTTTTATGCTCTAATGCCTGATTCTGAACCAATAAGCGGTTGATTTGAACGCACCACCGAGTGAGAGCCACCCGTGCCGTTGTCTGACGACGAACAGCTGATTTCCCGATTTGCCGACGCCATCTGGCTGGAAGACGGTCTGGGCGAGCAGACCCGGGAGGCCTATGCTAACGACCTGCGTCGGTTGGCCAACTGGCTTGGTGATCAGCCCGGCACGGATGGCCTGCGTTGTGCCCGGCGTCTGGATATTCTGTCCTGGCTGTCCAGCGGGTTGGCCGAGGGTGTAAAAACTTCAACGGCGGCCCGCCGCCTGTCGGGCATTCGCCGATTCTACCGGTACCTGCTAAGGGAAGGTCTGATTGCCGAAGACCCGACATTGCGCATCGATGCGCCCAAACGCCCCCGGCGCCTGCCCGACACCCTCACCGAATCCGATGTGGAGGCCTTGCTGGCTGAACCGGACCCGGAACTGCCGATCGAATTGCGTGACAAGGCCATGATGGAGATTCTCTACGGCTGCGGACTTCGGGTATCGGAACTCACCGGTTTGCGGGTGGATCAGGTAAACCTGCGCCAGGGTGTAGTGCGAATCAGCGGTAAGGGAGACAAAGAGCGTCTGGTTCCCATGGGGGAAGAGGCCATCGACTGGCTGTTGCGGTACATGCAGTCCGGGCGTGGCATTCTACTCAAGGGTGCCAGTAGTGACGCCCTGTTCCCGGGAAACCGCGCCGGCCCCATGACACGCCAGACCTTCTGGTACCGCATCAAGCACTACGCTGCCCGGGCTGGCATTTACAAACACCTGTCACCCCACACCCTGCGGCACGCGTTCGCCACCCATCTACTGAATCACGGGGCCGACCTGCGGGTAGTGCAGATGTTGCTGGGCCACGCCGATCTGTCCACCACTCAGATCTACACCCATGTGGCGCGCCAGCGGTTACAGGAATTGCATCAGGCTCATCATCCACGCGGGTGATCTGGTATCGTAGTCGCTGAACTTTTGGCTGCAGACGGTGTCGCAGCACGGTGTTGTGAGTTGCCGTTGCGCACGGGGATTCTTCACGCCCCGTCTTTTTTCTGAACGATAAAGGTATGACATTCCAGATGAATCAAAAATTCGCGGCCGTTGCGGCCCTGTTATCGTTAGTGCTGGCGGTGCCGGCAGTGTCTGCGGATGAAGTGGAGGATCGCATTGCCCAGCGGCTGTCCGAGGCGGTGCCCGGCCTGCAGGTGCACTCGGTCAAGGCCTCTGAAGCGTCCGGACTCTACGAAGTCCAGAGCAATAACGGTGAGACCATCTACGCCACCGAAGACGGTACCTACCTGCTGACCGGTGATCTGCTCAAGCTGACCGATACCGGTATCGCCAACGTCACCGAGGCCTCCCGCGCGGAGAGTCGTCGCGAGCGGATGGTCGAGTATGGCGATGAGGGTGTGATCACCTATCCGGCAGACGGGGAAGAAAAAGCCGTGGTCAGCGTGTTCACCGATATTGACTGCCCATACTGCCGTAAGCTTCACGACGAGGTGCCGCAGCTGAATGATTACGGCATTACCGTCAACTACTATGCGTTCCCGCGTTCGGGTCCGAACACACCGTCCTTCACCAAGTATGTGTCCGTGTGGTGCGCAGATGACCAGCAGGCTGCCATGGACGCGGCGAAAGCAGGCAAAACGGTCGCCCAGAAGACCTGTGATAACCCGGTGGAAGCCCAGTATCGCCTTGGCGGGCAGGTGGGGGTGACCGGAACACCGGCCATTCTCCTCGAAGACGGTAACATGGTGCGTGGTTACGTGCCGGCGAAGAATCTGGCCGAGGGATTAGGGCTGCTGTAGGGCTTATTACCCGGGCTCTGAATCGGTATACTGGCGCCCTTGAATTTGCAATCCATCAGTACCCTTCGGGATCAGAGGTGACAGCTTGAAAGACGTCAACGTCGGAATTTGCGGACTGGGAACCGTAGGCGGCGGTACATTTAATGTCCTGACTCGCAACGCTGCGATCATTGCGGGTCGTGCCGGCTGCAATATCCGGATTACCCGAGTGGCCAGCCGTCGAAGCCGCGATGACCTTGCGCTGGGCGATGTGCCTTTTACCACCAACATTTTTGACGTGGTGAACGATCCTGACATCGACATCGTGGTCGAGCTTATTGGCGGCTACGACGCCGCCAAGGAACTGGTGCTGGCTGCCATTGCCAACGGCAAGCATGTGGTGACCGCCAACAAGGCCCTGATCGCCGTTCATGGTAATGAAATCTTCGAAGCGGCGGAGAAAGCAGGCGTTGTGGTTGCCTACGAAGCCGGCGTTGCCGGCGGTATTCCGGTGATCAAGGCCGTGCGTGAGGGTATGGCCGCCAACCGGATTGACTGGATTGCCGGTATCATCAACGGCACCGGCAACTACATTCTCACCGAGATGCGCGCCGGTCGCGAGTTCGGCGAAGTGCTCAAGGAAGCTCAGGCGCTCGGCTATGCCGAAGCCGACCCGACGTTCGACGTGGAAGGCATCGACGCCGCCCACAAACTGACCATCCTTGCTGCCTCCGGGTTCGGCGTGCCGCTGCAATTTGAGAAAGCCTACACCGAGGGTATCTCTGAACTCACGCCGTACGACATCGCTCACGCCGAGCTGCTGGGCTATCGGGTCAAGCACCTGGGGATCGCCCGCCGTCGCGACGACGGTATTGAGCTGCGGGTACATCCCACCCTGGTGCCGCAAAGTCACCTGATAGCCCAGGTGGACGGCGTGCTGAACGCGGTTCTGGTGGACGGCGATGCCGTTGGACAGACCATGTATTACGGCCCCGGTGCCGGGGACGAAGCCACCGCGTCTGCGGTAATCGCCGACATTGTGGATGTCGCCCGTGGCGTGGCCAGCAACAGCAAGCAACGGGTGCCGTACCTGGGTTTCAGCCCGGACGCTCTGGAAGATCTGCCGGTGCTGTCCATGGACGATGTACAGTCCGCCTACTACCTGCGGATCCAGGCGTTCGACCACCCCGGTGTACTGGCGAAAGTGGCGTCGATTCTCAGCGAGCATGGCATCAACATCGAATCGATCATGCAGAAAGAGTCCGAGTTCAAGGATGGTCGCATCCCGGTGATCATCCTGACCCACACAGTTCAGGAGCGCCAGATGAACCTGGCCATCGAAGAAATGGAAGCCCTGGCCGACATCGATGGCAAGGTCGTCCGCATTCGCGCTGAAAACTTTAACTGACAGGTACGTACCCACGTGAGATACATAAGTACGCGGGGCGACGCGCCCGCCCTGGGCTTTGAAGACGTTTTGCTGACCGGCCTGGCCACCGACGGCGGCCTTTACGTACCGGAGTCCCTGCCGCATTTCAGCCTGGAAGAGATCCGCAACTGGCGGGGCTTGCCTTATGCCGATCTGGCGTTCAGAGTCATGTACCCGTTTGTCGAAGACGCCATTCCGGAGGACGACTTCCGCACCATGCTCGAAGACACCTACGGTGTGTTCAGCCACAAGGCCGTGGCGCCGCTGGTGCAACTGGACAGCAACGAGTGGGTGCTGGAGCTGTTCCGGGGCCCGACCCTGGCGTTCAAGG
>DASSWD010000040.1:0-14442 GCA_035705335.1 Marinobacter sp.
TGTTCAACAACTACAGTCATCTGGAAGCGGAAAACCCCGCCCTGGTGACCTTTCGATAATCGTTCGTTAAGAACCCAGAGGAATCCCCATGAGCAACGTGAACCTGTTTGACCTGAACGGCAAAGTGGCCCTGGTCACCGGTGCCAGCCGTGGCATCGGTGAGAGCATCGCCCGCACCCTGGCACACTACGGCGCCCATGTGATTGTCAGCAGCCGCAAGATTGATGGCTGTGAGGCGGTTGCCAGCAGCATTCGAGAGGCCGGCGGCAGCGCCGAGGCCTTCGCTTGCCACATAGGCGAGATGGACCAGATTGAAGCCGTGTGGGAATACATCTCCAGCAAACACGGCAAGCTGGATATTCTGGTCAACAACGCCGCCGCCAACCCCTACTTTGGCCCGGTGGAGGACACCGACCTGCACGCGTTCCAGAAGACCGTGGATGTGAACATCCGGGGTTACTTCTTCATGTGCGCCCGCGGTGCCCAGTTGATGAAGAAGAACGGCGGCGGTGCGATTGTGAACGTGGCCTCCGTGAACGGTGTGAACCCGGGCCACTACCAGGGCATTTACTCAGTGACCAAGGCGGCGGTGATTTCCATGACCAAATCCTTTGCCATGGAGCTGGGCCAGCAGAAGATTCGGGTGAACGCCCTGTTGCCAGGCCTGACCGATACCAAGTTTGCCAGCGCCCTGACCACCAATGAGGCGATCAAAAAGCAGGCCATGGCCCACATTCCGATGAAGCGCGTGGCAGACCCGGATGAAATGGCAGGTACCGTGCTGTATCTGGTATCGGATGCGTCCAGCTACACCACCGGCGCCTGCATCAATGCCGATGGCGGTTATCTGACCGTTTGAATCGCGAATTCAACTGGAGCAGGTGAGTACACCAAAGTCTGCGTTGAGTTCATCGGTTCGGGCCAGCAGGTGATCCTGATGCTGGTCCGAGCCCGCTTCGATCAGGCCATGCATCAGCGTTGCCATGGCCTGCTGGCTTTCCTGCATCATCGCCTGGTACTCGGGGCCGCGCGCCCGTTCAGAGTGCACGATCAACTCGCGTATCTGGGCTTCGAACGCCGGTGAATCCCGTTTTTCCAGCGCACTGAGCAGTGCCCGCTGCCAGTTCTCGCGCCCCTCCAGCCAGATCTGTGTCTGACGGCCCCGGTTTTCGGACCAGCTCCGCACCAGAGCCTCCTGTTCAGTGTTCAGATTTCCCAGCCAGCGCTCGACCCGCTCCCGGGTACGTTCGGCCCGCGCTGCGGCCGTTTCCTCCGCGGAGCCGGCCAGCATCTCTTCCTCCAGCTCGCGCTGGTTCTCCGCCATGGCCTCGGCCAGGGCTTCGACCTGTGCATCGCTCAGGCTTTGCAACAGATTCACCGCCACCGGGGTGGCCCGCTCCAACAGATCCGGCACAAATCCGAGCAGTCGCGACTGGTGGTATTCAATGGTGTCGACGTCTGGCGTGCCACGGGTAAGATCCGCCTCCAGCTCGTCAAGCCATGCCTGGTAGCGGGGCAGTTCTGTGCTGCAGTGCCATTGCCGTAGGTTGTCCAGATCCGCATTGAGTTGCGATTGCTGTTCGCTGGTCAGCGGAATGTAATCTTCCACCCACCAAACCACGCCCCAGTCCGCGTAACGATACGCCATTTTGGTGGAGCTGCAGCCGGTCAGCATGACGACGACTATGGCGATGATCAGGGTGCGGTAGCGGATGAGTGAGTTGACTGGGGCATCCATGAATCTGCTCTCCTTGACCAGCGATGACGTGGCTCTCGGTAAAAAGGCGCATGGAAACGGTTTGCATGCTTATTAAAATAGTGGGCTCTTGGCAGCCCTCCAGCACTTGTTACGCTGTTAGGCTTTGACCAGATGCACTTGTCCAGGTTTCATCCGAGTTTCCATTATGTCCAGATTCAAAGTGGCTTTCGTGCGGCGCCTTGTGTTCTCGTTCTACATGTCCGGCATCATGTCCCTGATGATGTCCGGCATTATCACCTTGATCAATACGGGCCTTGCCGATGGCTTTCTTGGCCGTTGGGGCCCGGCATTTGCCGTTGCCTGGGGCGCGGCCTTCCCACTGGTCATTTTTATCGCGCCTCTGGCGGGTCGCCTTGCCGATCGCACGATTAATGCGATAATTCGAGAAAGATAGGGTTGGTGAGAGGTGGTGGGAGAGTAATTGCTATTGAACTGTTATACCGCTCGCCTCCGACTGCGACAGCGCCGTCCCCACCGGCGGCCGGTAATGCAGCGAATGCAGCACCCGGTCCAGCACCGCCTGGCCGTTCCACGCCGGGTCATGATTTACGATTCCAACAATGGCCCAGGTGGTGTTTTTCTCATCACGCGTAAATCCGGCGATGGAGCGGACATTTTCCAGGTAGCCGGTCTTGATGCGTCCTTCGCCCTCCATCCCCGTGTTCCGCAGGCGGCGGGCCATGGTTCCATCCATTGCGATGATCGGCATAGAGGCCATCAGGTCTGACGCATAGGGGCTACTCCAGGCGTGTTGCAGAATCTGCGCGCCCTGGCGGGCGGTGATGCGGCCGTGGCGGGTGAGCCCGGCACCGTTGTCGATCACCATGCCGGCGGTGTTGATGCCTTTCTGCTCCAGCCACTCGTAGACCGTGCGAATGCCGGCCACCCGATCGTCCTTGTCGCCTTCCTGGCGGAATTCCGCGCCGATGGTCAGCAGCATCTGCCGGGCCATGACGTTGTTACTCCATTTGTTGATATCCCTTACCATACTGGCGAGATCAGGAGAGGTGCTGCGCATGACCAAGCGAGCGTCATCCGGCGTTTTGCCAACGTGATGGTCCCCGCTGATGATCACGCCCATGTCCGATAGTAAAGAACGAATCAGGGATGCACTGAACTGCTGATGTGGCAATAGGGACAAGTAGGTCGTGGTGCGGCAGCCCTGGGGCAGAGTGCCGGTTACCCGAACGGTGACCGTCTGGTCATCGTGGAACATCGGAGTCCAGTCGAACCGGCTGCGTGCCGGGCAGGGGCCTTCTGCGACAGCAGTAACCCGGTTATCAATGACCACCTCGTTGAGGTCCGGGGTGCTCCAGGCCTGGGTGCCGCGCTCGTCAGACCGCACCTGAAGGTGCACCAGATTGAGGTTGGTCAGGTAGGCGGACGGTTCCACCAGAAAGGGCGCGTGAGGGTTGCTGCCATTGTCATCGAACGGAGGAAAACCACCGTCGACGCGGAACACACTGCCGTCCAACACCAGATCGCCGTCGATACGATTGATACCCATGCCGGGAAGATCACTTAGTGTGCTCCAGAGACGTTCCAGGGTCAGTTTGGGGTCGCCACCGAATCTCACGTAGAGATTGCCTTGCAGAGTGTCGCCGACCATGGTGCCGTCGGTCAGGAAATCCGTCTGCCAGTGATAGGTAGGGCCGAGCAGTTCCAGCGCGGCGTAGGTGGTGACCAGCTTCATGATGGAACCGGGGCTCATCAGTTGGTCAGCGTTTACATACTGTTCAATGCCCGGGCCGTTCAGCGGAATGGCCGCAACACTGAGCGCTTCGGCGTCCTGAAGGGAGTCCGTGGCCAATTGCCTGAGCTCGCTCGCCCAGAGCATGGGGGTATCGCTAGCAGAGGTACTGGCGGATTCGCCACGGGCAGGGTTTGCAACCAGTACAGTGGTCATAACAAAAGGCAACAGAAGGCCGCGAGCGGCTGTTTGCCGCCGGCGCCCCTGCTTCGAATGCCTGGATGTGTCCCCCGAAGCCAGCCGCATACCCTGAACCTGTTATTGTGATTTGAACCCAGAATAGCTCATCCAGGCGCGTTCTACTATGGCGAAAAGCTCTACATGACGTTAAAAAATGACAGTAATGCCATTGTTTGTATTGAACTTTTGTGACGGGCTGTAAGTGCTACCTGCGGAATCATGGGGTTAGCGTTGGAGTGTAACGGAATCGGGGCATGCGGTTCGGGTCCGTAACCGAAGGTTCGAGTGATGCAACCGGCTTATGTGTGCCGAGGGTGGCCGGAGCCGGTTTGTCGCCGTATCATCTCCGCTACAGCAATACAGTTAGCGTGGAGCATCAATAACGATGATTACGGGCCAGTGCCTGTGTGGCGATATCCGGTTTGAATACGACGGCCCTCTGGGCCCGGTGGCCTTGTGCCATTGTAGCCAGTGCCGGCGCTCGCACGGCAGTGCATTCTCAGCCAGTGCGCCCGCTCAGAGCGTGCGGTTCCGTTATCTGGCCGGGCAGGAACAGCTGTCAGAGTACGAATCGTCCCCCGGAAAATACCGGGGGTTCTGCGCACGATGCGGCAGCCAGCTCTACAGTCGTGTGGATGCCATCCCGGGCATCCTGCGGCTGCGAATCGGTGCCCTGGACGAGCCTCTGGGCACCGTGCCGTCCCGCCACGTTTACGTTGGCTCAAAAGCCGACTGGTTTACCATCACCGACACTCTGCCCCAGTACCAGAAAACCGAGCGTACCAACGACCCGCATTGATCGCGCTTCCGGCCTGACCGTTCACCGCTGGTGCTCTCGGATGTGAATGTGCTGGTTCTGCCCCGGTGAACGGTGGATCAGAACTGATAGCTCAGGGAACCGATCACCGTGCGCTTGGTGCCAATGAAGCAGTCGCCCCGGGCCAGGCAGGAGCTGAAGTAGGTTTCATCGGTCAGGTTAGTGACGTTGAGAGCGACTTCCCAGTTGCCACGACCGTAGGCAATCATGGCGTCGATCAGGGTTTCTGACGGGGTTCTGACGTTGTCCGCTCCGTCCCAGGTTTCTCCCAGGTAGCGAACACCGGCACCCGCGCTCAGGCCCGGAATGACCAGGTTGCTCAGGTCGTGCTGGCTCCACACCGATGCGGTGTGCTCCGGAATGGTGGCCAGGCGGGCGCCTTCGTTGGCGCCCTCCTCGACTTCAGTATCGGTGTAGGCGTAGTTGGCTATCAGGTCCCACTGCGGGTTCACTTCTACTTTGGCCTCCAGCTCCAGCCCACGGGCGCTGGTTTCGCCGTTCTGGATCTGGTTCTGTGGGTTGATGGGGTCTGGCGCCAGCCGGTTCTGCTCGGTCAGATCGTAGACAGTGGCCGTATACAGGCTGTTTGAGCCGGTGGGCTTATACTTTACGCCCACTTCAACCTGCTCACCTTCCAGCGGGTCATAAGGGTTGTTGAACGCATCCAACTGAGTCAACGGCTCAAAAGACTGGGCATAGCTGATAAACGGGGTGACGCCGTTGTCGAATTGATACATCAGTCCGGCCCGGCCGGTTACTTCCTCATCCCGGAAGCTGTTGCCGCCTTCGGTTGAGTTTTTCGCGGTGCCGTAGCGCAGGCCCAGCACCGCAATCCAGCGGTCAATGTTCATCTGGTTCTGGGCGTAGAAGCCGCTCTGGATAACGGTGTTTTCCGGAATGTCACTGAAGTCTGCGTCGGTGAGGCGCTGGTAATTGCCGTACACCGGGTTGAACACGTTGAGGTCACCGACATCCGCAACGTAGGCGGTTCGGCCATCACTCTCGGCGTGCTGGTAGTCCCAGCCAAACAGCAGAGTGTGGTCAATGTTGCCGGTGCTGAACAGGGCTTCCGCCTGGTGGTCCACGGTAAGCGAATCCAGGTTGGGCTGATTGGCATAGGCCACCCGGGCGATGTCGCCATTGGCCTGCAATGCGGGAGTAAACTGGGTGTATACCGATCGATAATCCACTTCGCTTTCCGAGTAACGCAGATTCTGGCGCAGGGTCCAGATACCATTCAGGCGATGGCTGAACAGAGACGTGATGGACGTCTCTTCCGTATTGTAGGCGTCAAAATCCGGTTCACTGATAAACAGGTCAATGGGGATCTGAGGCAGCCCGAACGGCGATGGCTTCAGGGTGCCCTCAATCGGGAAGAACTGCGCGGTGGTGCCGGTACGGTCTTCCTGATGCAGTGCCATGACCGTCCACTCGGTGCTGTCGGTCGGTCGCCAGGTGATGGACGGTGCGATCACCACGCGGTCGTCCGATACCTGCTCCACCTGGGTGTTGCTGTCACGGCCAACAGCGATAAACCGGTAAAGCAGTGTGCCGTCGTCGTTCAGAGCGCCGGTCGAGTCGATGGCGGCCTGCTTCCTGGCGTAACTGCCTACCTGAAATTCCAATTCCGTGGCCTGCTCTTCCTGCGGGCGTTTGGTGGTCAGGTTGATCAGGCCGCCGACGTTGCCCTGGCCGTAGAGTACTGAAGAGGGGCCGCGAACCACCTCGATGCGCTCAAGCAGAAACGGCTCGGTGCGGGGGCTTTGATAGAAACCAAAGGTTTTCTGCAGGCCGTCCAGGTAAATCACGGGATCACCGCCACGAACACTCTGCCAGTCGCCACGGCTGTCCAGCCCGTACTGCTCAGCGCCCACGCCCACCGTGTAACGAAGTGCCTCCTGCACGCTGACGGCGCCCTGGTCGTCAATCTGGTCCGCGGTCACCACTGAAATGGCCTGGGGTATGTCCATGATGGATGTGTTGGTTTTGGTGCCACTGAGGCTGCGGGTGGCCACATAGCCGTCCACCGGGGCTGACGGGTCTTCAATGCGTTCACCACTGACGTTCAGCGGCGCCAGGGTTTCTTGCGCAAAGGCAGGCACGGTGGCGATCGATAATGCTGCCAGGCCAGCCGACCAGAGGCTTAAGGTCAGGCGATTTGGCTGGAAAGGGGGCGAGGGCACAAAGGACATATCAGCGACTACCTCAATGGTTGGACAAACATATGTTAATTATTACTGGACGTTAATTTTAATAATAACTATTTTTATTTACAACGGGTGAAAGGCATTGCCCATGCGTTCCCTGCGGTAGATGCCGCAGGTGCCGCAATAGCCGCCGTTGGGCAGGAGATAGTTGAGGCAGCAGCCTCGCCGCTGGGGCAGGGCGCAGGGCTGGTTGTTGAACCGGGCGGGGATCCAGTCGATGTATCGATTGGCATCGCAGTTGAACTGATTGAGCCAGGCCGTGGCCAGCCTGCACAGTGCGGTGGGGTCCACCCGGTTCCACACGGCGGAGAACGGCGCTCCAAGGGCCAGTCCGACACTGCTCCAGTAGGCGCCGGGGCTGACGCCGTAGTGCCGGCGGAACACCGGGTACCAGTCGCACATCTGCCGGGCCAGTTGCGACACGAAGTCCGCCGTTTTGAGCGATAGCTCCGGGTCGATTGCGTGTCGCCACTGGCCGTCCGGGCGGCCCTGCGCCAGGTGTGTAAGGAACACCCGGTTCGGGTCCAGTGCCGGGGTGGTGCCGTCCCGAAACAGTCTCAGCGCCAGCGGCGCGATGATGCGAAGCGCAAGGTCCTGGTGCAAGACGGAGAGGGTCGCGATGCGGCGTCGTTGCTGCGATGGGTGTGGGGGTTCGTAACCGGTTGCGGCCGCGCGGTCCAGTTGCGCAATGAGTAGCCCTGGGGCCTCGAGCATCTGGGCCAGGGAAAACAGTGCCGGTTGCGGATCTGGCGCCGGCTGGAGAGCTCCAGACAAGACTGTGCCGGCGTCGAGATCGCACTCTGCCAGCAGTGCCCGATAGGCGCCGGGCCAATCCCACGGGGTTATCTCATGTGCGGCCATGGCGGCTAAGCCCCCATAGGAAATACACACCACCCACCAACGCCGCCAGCAAACCCGAGGGCAACTGGTTGGGGAACACCACCACCCGCGCCAGGTAGTCGGCCAGGGCAAGCAGGAATCCGCCGCACAGGCCGGCCACAATCAGTTGTTTTCCAACCGTCTGCTGGCCCAGCACTCTTGCCACATGTGGCGCTATCAGCCCGACGAAACTCAACGGGCCAATAACCACGGTGGAAGCCGCGGTCAGGACGGATGCCATCAATAGCAGCAACAACCGGGCCCGGGCCACGGGCAAGCCCAGGGACGATGCGGACACTTCGCCCAGTGGCAGCAAGGTGAGCGGCCGCAGGACGAGAATGAGCGCTACGGCCAGCACAATAACCAGGGCGAGCAAGCCCAGGGCTTCGGTTTCTGAAATCAGCCAGGTGGAACCGTACAGCCAGTTGAGTAACCGGGAGGCCACCGTACCCCCAGAGGCCATCACCAACCTCAGGCCCGCGTCCATAAAGACGTACAGTGCAAGGCCTCCCAGCAGTAACTGATTGCCGGAGAACCGGTGTCTGCGGGCAAGGGCAATCAGCAGGCCCAGCGCTGACGCGGCGCCCAAAGTAGCCGCGAATAGTTGGCCCGGGCGGCCCAGATCAATTCCGACCAGCACCATCAGCACCATCACCAGAGCGGCACCGCCACTGATACCCAGCAATTCCGGACTGCCCATGGGGTTGCCAGTCATGCGCTGGATCAGCGTGCCCGCCATGCCCAGTGCCACGCCAGCCAGCGTGGCGGCCAGCAGGCGGGGGCCGCGCCAGACCCAGGTGTCAGGCCACTGGGCGGGTGGCGTCCAACGCCAGCCCTCAAGCCCTGGCGACCAGCCCATGGACAGCACTACCACTGCCGTCAACACAACAGCCAGGGCCACGCCAACCCGAACCGCCGAACGACGTCGGGGCAGAAACCCGGCCAGTTCCGACGACTGTCCTGGCAGTTGATGGGTGCTTCGGATGCTCTGCAGGGCCAGCAGGATAATCGGCCCGCCAATCAATGCGGTGGTGGTGCCTGTGGGCACCAGCGAACCGTCGCTGAAGCGCGTGGCCAGATGCGCCAGCGTATCCGCCAGCAACAAAAGACCACCGCCGACCAGCGTACTCCAGAGCAACCGTTCGCCCAGGGTTCTGGCTCCCAGAAGCCGGGCCAACACCGGTGCCGCCAGCCCTATAAAGGCCACCACGCCCACCCGGCTGACGACCATGGCGCTCATCAGCACCACCAGGAACAGGGCGGCGGCACGCAACATGGCGACCCGGCCGCCCAGGGCGCTGGCTGAAGCCTGACCGAGTTGCAGCAGTTGCAGTGGTCGCATCAGGAGCAGCATTAGCACCCCGACCACCAGCACTCGTGGCAGTAAATCCAGGAACGGTTGCCAGTTATTCTGAACCAGCGAGCCTGCGCCCCAGATAAACAGATTGCCCAGCCATTCGCCTTTCAGCAGGAGGAACGCCATGTTGATGGCACCCATAAAGAAGGTAACCACCAGACCCGCCAGAATCACGGTGACGGGCGAAAATCCCAGCCGCCAGGTCAGTGCAATGACCAGACCAATGGCGGCCAGGCCGCCCCCCACTGCCACAAGGTCCGGGCTGAACGCCAGCAGCGCTGGTGCAAACAGGGTGGCCAGGGTAATGCCGAACTGTCCGCCTGCCTCGACCCCCAGTGTCGTAGGTGAAGCCAGAGGGTTGCCCAGTACCTGCTGGGTAATGGCGCCAGCCAGGCCGAGCCCGCAGCCAATCACAATGGCGATGGAGACCCGGGGCGCCCAACTGAAGTGGGCCAGCACGGAGGGGTAATGATCGCCATCGTAGGTCCAAAAGGCGGACACCAGTTCCGTCAGGCTGAGCTGGTTCAGCCAGGGCGCGGCACTGGCGCCGAAGGCCACCAGCCAGAGCAGAGCGGTAGCCAGCACCAGTCGGGTTGGCACGCTCGGGGCGGAAGCGGGAAGGGCGGTCGCATCAGCGTACATTGTTGTGCCCCCCGTCAATCAGAGCATCGGCAAGAGACACGGCCAGTCGCGCTACCTGATACACGCCGCCGAATGGCCAAACGGGATCAATCTGATAAATCTGACGCCTCTTTACCGGTGGAAGGTAGGTCCAGAACGGGCTGCTGGCCAGGTCTTCGGCAAGGCCGGGGGGTGTGGGTTCAATCACGACAAGGCGACTGTCCGTATGGGGAGCGATGGCTTCCAGGCCAACCATGGAGAACCCCCAGAAATTGCCCTCGTAAGGCCAGGCGTTTTCCAGCCCCAGTGCATCAAGCGTGGTCTGATAGAGGCTGTTGGGGGCGTAAATGCGAACGTGGCGGTCGTCCATAAAATTGACCAGAGCTATCGGCTGGTCAGTCAAGCCTGCATCGGCCAGGCGCCGTTTCTGTTCTGTCAGGGTCTGGTCAATGTCTGCCAGCACTTGGCGGGCGCTGCCTTCCCGGCCAAGTATGTCGCCAAGGGTCAGCAGTAGTTCCCGGGCTTTTGCGTACGACTGGTGGCCCTCTTTGTAAACGCTGATGACCAGCGTGGGGGCAATACGGTTAAGCAGATCCGCAGCCGGTGACATTTCAGAACTGGTGACAATAAGGTCTGGCTTGAGTTCGGCAATGGCCTCAAGACTGGGGGCCACGCGGGTACCCACGCTGGCAATGCCTTCCGGCAGTTCTGGCTCCTGTACCCAGGTGCGGTAGCCTGCCAGGTCGGCGACGCCCACTGGCGCAACGCCCAACAGCAACAGGGCTTCGGTAGCCGCCCAGTTCAGCGCGACAATGCGCTGTGGCGGCTCGTTCAGTGTCAGTGTGCCGCCCTCGTGTTGCCACGAACCGGCATTGGTGGCTGCCGAGACAAACATCAGCAAACAAGCAACAGACGTCCGCCAGGTGTCAATGAACATAAGACACCCATTGCCCCGGGGCCCGTTCCATCACGCCCATGCCTACGCCGTAAATACCCTCCAGCACCTGGCTGTTCATGATTTCCCGGGGTGAGCCGTCGGCTACGACTCTGCCGGCTTTCAGGGCGACCAGGCGATCACAGAAGCGCGCGGCCAGATCCACGTCGTGAAGAACCACAACCACCGTCAGTTCCCGTTGCTCGGCAAGTCGGTGAACCAGCCGAAGGGTTTCAACCTGGTGTTTCACATCCAAAGCAGAGATCGGCTCGTCCAGCAGCAGGCAACGGGTTTGCTGGGCCAGCAACATGGCAATCCAAGCCCGCTGACGCTCGCCGCCGGACAGGGTATCCACGGATCGATGCTGGAACGGACGCAGGTTGGTGTCGGCAATGGCCCGGTCAATGAGGTGTTGGTCTTCGGCGGTGTAACGGCCCAGGGGGCCACGCCACGGGTAGCGGCCCAGGGCTACCAGTTCCCTGACGGTGAGGCCGTCAGTGGTCGGCGGGTGCTGGGGCAGGTAGCCAACAATCCGGGCGAATTCCCGGGCACCGAAGTTCAGGTTGCTGCGGGCCTGAAGCTGAACCTCGCCACGGCTGGCCGCCATCTGCCGGGCCAGGGTCTTCAGAAGCGTCGATTTGCCGGAGCCGTTATGGCCGAGCAGGGCCGTGACCTGTCCTTCCGAGAATTGCAGGTTGACCCGGTGCAGGATGTCGGTGTCGCCGATGCGCACCGCCAGATCACGAACGTCAAAAAATACTGGCATTCAGATGTCTCCTCAAATGTCGCTGCAGGATAATCTAAATGCGAATTACTATCAATATGTGTAAGTCTCAGGCACTTACCGGAGCTATGCCTGCCCGGTCTGGACCCGCCATTGGGCCGCGTAAGCGCCGTTTTTTTCGACCAGTTCCTGATGGGTGCCCTGTTCGACCACCTTGCCCTGTTCCACTACGGCGATGGTGTCTGCGTCCACAATGGTGGACAGGCGGTGGGCAATCATGATTACCGTGCGATTATGGCCGATGCGCTTCAGCGAACGCTGAATGGCCGCTTCGGTTTCGTTGTCGACCGCGCTGGTGGCTTCGTCCAACACCAGAATGGGCGGGTCTTTCAATAGGGCCCTGGCCAGGGACAACCGCTGGCGCTGGCCGCCAGACAGGCGGATGCCGCGCTCTCCCACCGGTGTGTCCAATCCGTCCGGCAACGCCTGAATAAACGACCAGGCTTCGGCGGTGCGGGCGGCTTCGATAATCTGCTCTTCGGTGGCGTCCGGTTTGCCGTAGACCAGGTTGTCCCGAATGCTGCCTTCAAACAGGTACACGTCCTGGCTGACCAGACCAATGGCGTTGCGCAGGGACCGGAGGCTGACGTTGCGGATGGGCTGGCCGTCAATCCGAATGTCCCCCTGGCTGGGGTCGTAGAACCGCAGCAGCAGTTTGATCAGAGTGGATTTGCCGGAGCCGGTGGCACCTACCAATGCCAGAGTGTTGCCCGCGGGCACGTGCAGGCTGATACCTGAGATCCCAGCGCCACTGCTGGGATAGTGAAAGCTGACGTTGCTGAACTCAACCCCGCCACGCACCGGCTCGGACAGGGCTTTCCCTGCTTGATCCCTTACGTTCACGGGCTCGGCCAGCAGGTCGAGGATGCGACGGGTGCTGGCCATGGCGCGTTCGAACAGGTCGATGACCTCCGCCAGGCCGGTCAGGGGCCAAAGCAGCCGCTGGGTGAGAAACACCAGCACGCCATAAGCGCCGACGTTCAGGTTGCCGTTCAGGGCCATCATGCCGCCCACGGTGAACGTGGCCAGAAAGCCGGCCAGAATGGCCATGCGGATCACCGGAATGAACGCCGAACTGATGCGAATGGCCCGGCGATTGGCGTCCACATAGGCTTCGCTGGCATCTTTCAGGCGTTGGGCCTCGCGCTGTTCGGCGGTGAAGCTCTTGATGGTGGCAATGCCGCCCAGGTTATTGGCCAGCCGGCTGGACAGGTCGCCCACTTTCTCGCGCACGTCGGCATACAGCGGGCCGGCTTTGCGCTGGAAGTAGAAGGCGCCCCAGATGATCAGCGGGATCGGGGTGAACGCCAGCAGGGCAATCAACGGTGACAAAACGAAGAACACAGCGCCCACGGCGACCACGGTGACCAGCACCTGAATCATGGCGTTGGCGCCGCCGTCCAGGAAACGTTCAAGCTGATTCACGTCGTCGTTCATGGTGGCCACCAGCTGGCCCGAGCTTCGGGCTTCAAAAAAACTCATGTCCAGCCGCTGGGCGTGTTCGTAGGCGTCTTGCCGGAGGTCGGACTGCAGCCGCTGGGCCAGATTGCGCCACAGGATCTGATACAGGTATTCAAACAGGGATTCGCCGGCCCAGATGAAGAAGGTGAGCACGGCCAGGATGGTAATTTGCTCCTGGGCGGTTTCAAACCCCAGCCCTGCGACAAAGCTTTCGTCCTGGTTGACCACCACATCAATGGCGACACCGATGAGGATTTCCGGGGCGATGTCGAACAGTTTGTTGACGATGGAGCAAGTGCTGGCCGCAATGATCTTGCGCCGGTAGCCGCGAGCGTAGCGGAGCAGGCGGCCGAGGGCTGTAAAGCTGCTGGTGGCTTTCGGATGTTCGATTGGCATGGAGGGCTCTTTAAAGGGTTGAAGCGTCAAGAGCGCAAAGGGTAGCTGCTTCGGGTTTTAATTAAAAGAGAATCATTATCATGGAAGCCTGAGGGCAAGGGTTCTCCAGTGACGCTCCCGGGGCATGCCATCCTCAGGATGCCCCGAAAACGCCCTCGTCAGACGATTTCCACACCCTCACACTTGTACCGTCCTATCAAGGTGTCCTCCTGCAACAGGTTGCCGTCCAGGTCAAAGCAGAACAGGTAAGTTTCGGTGTGATCGCCGATTTCGACACTCTTCAGGCCAATGCACTCGTTGGGTCTGCCGGGAATCAGTTTGAAGGAGGAGACACCGCGCTCGGGTACGTGAGGACCAATCTCCAATGTCTGGATATTGTTGAAGTCGGCATCGGCGATGATCAGTGTGTTGCCGCCTCGCTCACGTTCGTCCAGCGCTTCGTCGAACGGTGCGTCGGAGATCTTGCGGGGAAAAAACAGCCAGCAGTTGCGCAAGGGGTGCCATTCTGCCGCTTCGTGTGTCACGTATCCCTGATCACCCACGCCCAGCGCATCGCGCATGCGCTGATAATTCTGGCACCAGTCGACGCTCTGCAAGCCATAGTTGCGATCCAGAACTTTGATCCATTCCTCCCGGGCATTTTTGCCGTGGCTGCCCACGATCATCTCGTCGGCTTTCAACGTGGCCCATTCGCTTTTGAAGCCTTTGAAGGCCTCATCGCCACTGCCGGTCATCAGGATCTGTCTTGGAATCAGCTGGCTCTGGTTGCGGATTTCACAGACCAGCCCGGTTCGGTCATCGAAGGTGATCAGGCGTTTGCCGAACAGGACCAGTTCAGAGAACTCAGCGCCCCGGCCACCTTCGGCAATCAGGCTGATAAGCTGATGCTCGCCCCCGTCCTCGGGCGGTATTTCTTCCATGCGGAAACGAACGTTGCCGGTCGCCGGATCCTCGAAACGATAAAGCCGGTCATATCGAAGGGTGGATTGCCAGGCAATCTGGCCGTCTTCAAGTTCTATGCGGGAGTCATGATCTTCGTCGGTAATGATGGCAAGGGTGTATTCCGTGGTTTCCGGCCCGTATCGTTCCAGTCGGGCGATGTCTGCGGGAGTCTGGTTCATGTTCGAGCTCCATGCCTTGGTGACTTGACCCTGCTACTTTGGACATGCCGTTCGCTGAATGCCAGTGTTTCGGATTACGGATGCCGGTTTCTTTGCAGCCATCGGTCGAGTTTGTCGGCGAATTCCTTGCGGTCTGTCTGGCTGAAGGGTGGGGGGCCGCCGGTAACCTGACCGGC
>DASSWD010000041.1:0-2343 GCA_035705335.1 Marinobacter sp.
CGACCGGGGTATAACCAGCAACTGTATGATATTTATGAATAATAATCACCGCAACTGAACGGAACCAGCCGCCACCGGCGGTCGTCGGGGCCGGCCCTGACCCGTCTTGATTTTTATCAAAAACCACCTTGCCCCGGATGACTAGAGTCAGGCTAACCGCTTGAATCTGGTCAACCGGAGGCACCTATGGCGAACCAGGCAGTTTCTCCCCCGAGGTCACAACAACACTGGGCACTGGCGATATCCACCTTCGCCTTCACCCTGTGCTTTGCCGTGTGGACAATTTTTTCGATCATCGGCCTGCAGTTGAAGCAGGAGTTCGGCCTTTCCGACACTCAGCTCGGCCTGTTGATGGCCGCCCCGGTGCTCACCGGTTCGGTCAGCCGGCTGTTTCTGGGCATCTGGACCGATCGAGTGGGTGGCCGCAGGATGTTCAGCGCAGTCATGCTTATCACTGCCGGCTGCGTCTACCTGCTCACGCTCGCCAACAGTTATCCCATGTTGCTACTGGCGGCGCTCGGGGTGGGGTTGGCCGGCGGTGCGTTTATTGTCGGGGTTACCTACACCGCCGCCTGGTTTGAACCATCTCGTCAGGGCAGGGCTCTGGGTATTTTTGGTGCAGGTAACGTCGGCGCGGCGGTTACCAACTTCGGCGCACCTTTCCTGCTGGTGGCTCTCGGGTGGCAAAACACGGCGCTGGTCTACGCCACGGTTCTGGCGGCCATGGCCATTGGCTTTCTGTTCCTCGCCCAGGAAGATCCGTTGGCCGGGGAGCGCGCCGCCCGGCGGGCCCAGCCGTTGATCGGCCAGCTGTCTCCGCTGGCCGACTTGCGGGTGTGGCGTTTCTCGCTCTACTACTTCTTTGTGTTTGGCGCGTTTGTGGCCCTGGCTCTGTGGCTGCCGCACTATCTGATGCAGGTCTATGGCCTGGACATCCGCACCGCCGGCATCATCGCGGCGCTCTACACAGTGCCGGCCTCCCTGTTCCGAATCCTTGGCGGCTGGATGTCAGACCGCTACGGCGCCCGCCGGGTGATGTACTGGACCTTCATTGCCTCAGCTGTCTGTACCTTTTTCCTCAGCTATCCGCCTACTCAGTACACCATTCGCGGCATCCACGGGGACCTGCAGTTCAGCCTGGCGATGAATCTGGCGGGGTTCGTGGTACTGACGTTTATCCTTGGCTTTTTCATGTCGCTGGGCAAGGCCGCCGTGTTCAAACACATTCCCACCTACTATCCGAAAAGCGTGGGTGCTGTGGGCGGTGTGGTCGGGATGATCGGTGGCCTCGGTGGATTCTTCCTGCCCTTGACCTTCGGTATGCTCAACGACGTGGTAGGCATTTACCAGAGCACCTTCATGCTGCTGTTTGTCATCGTCGCGGCAGCGCTGGTCTGGATGCACTACTCCATCCGCTCCGCTGAACGGGTCGAATGGCAGGCACAGGTGGAACGCACCGACCTGCCCGAGCTGTCCACGCCCAATGCCTGGGTGCTGAACGATTGGCGCCCGGAAGACGCCACCTTCTGGGCGGAAAAAGGCAAGCGCATTGCCCGGCGCAACCTGTGGATCTCGATACCGAACCTGTTTCTGGCTTTTGCGGTGTGGACCATCTGGAGCATTCTGGTGGTGAAAATGCCGCAGATGGGCTTTGACTACAGTTCCAACCAACTTTTCTGGCTAGCGGCGCTGCCGGCGCTGTCCGGTGCCACATTGCGCATCTTCTACAGTTTTATGGTGCCGATTTTCGGTGGCCGGCGCTGGACCGCCATGTCCACGGCGTCCCTGCTGGTCCCTTGCCTGTGGATCGGCTTTGCCGTTCAGAACACGGATACGCCGTACCTGATCATGCTGATTCTTGCGCTGATGTGTGGTCTGGGCGGCGGCAATTTTGCCTCCAGTATGGCCAACATCAGCTTTTTCTACCCGCAGAACCAGAAAGGCGGTGCCATGGGCATGAATGCCGGGCTGGGGAATCTGGGCGTCTCTGCCATGCAACTGCTGGGACCCCTGGTAATTGCTACCAGCCTGTTCGGCCCGATCGGTGGCAGCCCGCTGACCCTGCAAACCGGACAACTGGCCGGCGAAAGCCTCTGGCTGCAGAATGCCGCCTTCCTGTGGGTACCATTGATTATTCTGGCCAGTCTGGCCGCGTGGTTTGGCATGAGCGACATCGGCGACGCCAAAGCCAGCTTCCGGGAGCAGGCGGTGATTTTTCGCCGGGCCGACAACTGGCGCATGAGCTGGTTGTATCTGGGCATGTTCGGCAGCTTTATCGGCTTCGCCGCCGGATTTCCCCTGCTTTCGGGCATGCAGTTCCCGGACGTGGACCCGGTGAAATAC
>DASSWD010000042.1:0-5027 GCA_035705335.1 Marinobacter sp.
CTACCGGTTCTGGGGCTGGCCGTCGGCATCTGGGCCACGTTGCGTTTCAGTCTGCTGGCGCCAGAGCCACCCCTGCAAACCGACAACGTCTGCGACATCTTCCGGGAACACACCGCCTGGTACGATTACGCCCGGGATTCAAAGGAGCGGTGGGGCACGCCCATTGCCACCCAGATGGCGTTCGTGTACTACGAGTCGTCATTCCGAAGCCACGCCCGGCCGCCGCGCACCCGGCTGTGGGGACTGATTCCCTGGCGCCGGCCAAGCTCGGCACTCGGGTACGCTCAGGCCCTGGACCCCGCGTGGCAGGAATACCTGGCCGCCAACGAAGGCAGCTGGACCACGGTGCGCACCGACATGCGCCACGCGTTGGACTTCGTGGGCTGGTACAACCACCTGAGCAATCGTGAGCTGGGCATCGCCTTCACCGAGCCCCGCAAACTTTATCTGGCCTACCACGAGGGCCGTGGCGGATACGCGCGGCGCAGCTTTGAGCAGAAGCCTGGGATTGAGGCACTGGCCAATCGCGTCCAGAACCGGGCCTTCCGTTACCACAATCAGTTGCAACAGTGTGAGCAGGAGTTCCAGTGCTGGCGCTGGTATCAGTTCTGGCCCTTCTGCCAGGCTGACGCCAGTTAATCACCGGTCAACCCGGGGCCTGGAACTCAATGGCGGATGCCTGCCCCTGCAGCCGCTCGGCCAGAAACTCCATCACCATCCGCACCCGGGCCATCTGCTGGGTGTCCTGGTTGACGTGCAGCCACAGGTCGACGCTCTCGCCTTCGAGTGGTGAGGTCAACCGCCGCAGCTCTTTCATCGCCTCCCCTGCATAGCACGGCAACACCGCCAGCCCGGCACCGGAACGGGCCAGCGCCAGCATCGATTGGAGGCTGTTACAGCGCACTGTTGAGGTTACCTGTTTCAGATGCTTGCGGTACCAGCGGCCGGTAGCCAGGTGGCTGAAGCTGTCATCCGGCAGAATCCAGGTACAGGCTTCCGGGTGGTTCTCCACATCCATGTTCCGGTGTCGACGGCAGTAGCGGGCCGCACCGTACACCGCCGATTCAATCGATGCGATGCGCTCGCCCTCAAGGGTGGCCTGGGGTTTGTTCTCAGGCCGCAGGGTCAGGTCCGCCTCCCGGTGGCTCAGGTTGGCCACGTCGTTATCGGTCAGCACTTCCAGTTCGATGTCGGGGAAGGCCTGCACCAAGTCCGCCAGCACCGGGGCCA
The DNA here is from genome assembly GCA_035705335.1 of Marinobacter sp. Lineage (GTDB taxonomy): Bacteria > Pseudomonadota > Gammaproteobacteria > Pseudomonadales > Oleiphilaceae > Marinobacter. The sequence continues at coordinate 1,231 of DASSWD010000042.1, forward strand.
GCAGCAGGTTGACCAGGGTATCCTCCGCCGCCACCCGCACTTTGCCCACCGGCGCGCTGTCGCTACCGCGCAGTTTGCGCTCCAGGTTTTCCATGTCGGTAGCCAGCCGCTCTGCTTCACGGAACGCCATTTCACCCAGCGTGGTCAGTTGCAGGCCACTGGGATTGCGTTCGAAAAACTGTATTCCCAGCGCTTCTTCCATCTGGTCCAGCCGACGCAACACCGTGGTCTGGTGCACACCCAACAGCTCACCGGCTTTCGCCAGCGTGCCACCTATTGCCAATGCTCGTATATATCGAAGATAATCCCAGTCCATAATCACTGCATATTTGCAACAAGAGTACGGATCATAACGTATTCAAACTGCAAAAAAGAATCCTTAGAATGCTTACCAAGTAAATGAAAAGCCCGTTAACCAACCGATGAAAAGGAGGAAGGCGCTATGACCAAGACCCATATCGCAACCGTAAACCCGCTGCCGTCCAGTATCCTCCACACCCGTACTGAGGTCAGGCGCCAGTATACCCGCGAGGCATCGCGCCAGGCGATGCAGTTTCTGCGCAGCAAGGTTCGCCTGTTCAACCGCAAGGCCGCGGCTGTGGTGCCGGAGATGCACCAGCAGGCATCGGGCGGCGTCTGAAGCCACCGGTTTCAGTGGCTCCATAAAAACGCCGGCAGGCTGTCACCTGCCGGCGTTTTTGTTTGGACGATCGTCGCCGGGCGGGTGCACGTGCACTTCCCGGTGGACGGTTTTTCCATTCACAAGGTCTGAATCGCCTCAGCGCCGAACGCGGGTTTCCAGCACCACCGCCGAGTTGGTGCGCTCCACGCCTTCAAGATTACCAATGTCGTCCAGCAGCCGACTCAACTCTTCCAGCGACCGGGCCTGGACGACGGCGATCAGGTCGTATTCGCCGCTCACCGAAAACAACTGAATCACCTCCGCCATGCCCTCCAGAGCGGCGTTGGTGCGGGCGGTGAGCTTCTGGTGAACTTTGATTGAGACATGCGCTTCCACCTGCCCGGCCAGGTACTCGCCACCCAACTGTACCGAGTAGCCCCGGATAACCCCGCTGGCTTCCAGCCGAGCCAGGCGGTTCTGCACCGTTGAGCGGGACAGGTTCAGGGTTCGCGCCAGGTCAGTCACGCTGGCCCGGGCGTTAGCGCGCAGCAGCGTGATCAGCTTCTGATCCTGATAACTTATCATTTTGATCTCTACGACCGTTGTTTTGATCAAACTATAGCGCATTTCGATATTTTTGCCGCTACATATCGGCATCCAGCCCTCATACACTGGCACCAAATCCCCAACGAGACGCCGCCATGATCCTGCGCCCCGTAGCACACCACGACCTGGATGCCCTGTTCAGCATTGCCGAAGAATCCGGCCCGGGGTTCACCTCGCTGATGCCGGACCGCCGTCTCCTGGCCGACCGCATCGAACAGTCCATCGCCAGTTTTCAGGCCAACATCACCCGGCCGGGTGACGAGACTTACCTGTTTGTGCTGGAAGACAAAGATGCCGGCACCCTGGCCGGCACCACCGGCATTCGCGCGGCGGTGGGGCAGAACACGCCGATCGTTCATTTCCGGCACACCCGGGTGCTGAGCCATACCCGCGCCGGCCGGCCGCGCACGCTGGCCGATACACTGACACCCTGCAGCCATTACCGCGGTTGCAGTGAAATCTGTTCGCTCTACCTGCGCCCCGCTTATCGCCAGGCCCATGCCGGCAAACTGTTGTCCCGGGTCCGTTTCCTCTTTATGGCGCTGTATCCGCACCGGTTTGCGAACACCGTGATTGCCCAGATGCGGGGTATCAGTGGCCCCGAAGGCCAGGCTCCGCTCTGGGACAGCCTGCGCCACCTGGCGGCCGACGTGGATTTCGTGACCGCCACTCAGCAATTACAGAATGACCCGGAAGCCTTCATCCAGACTCTGCCCCGCGGCCCGCTGGCGACCGATCGGTTAAGCGCCAGCGCCAGAGCGACCCTTGGCCAGGTGCATCCGGACACCCGGCCTGCCCTGCGCCTGCTGGAACAGGAGGGCTTCCGCTATCAGGGTCTGATGGACCTGCTGGATGGCGGCCCCACCGTGGCATGCGACCGGCTGCAGATTGCCAGTGTCCGCAACACCCGGCGCTTCAGATGGCCGAATGCCAACGCCATGTCCTGCCCCGGCATTCTGGCCAACACCGGCTGTGCCGATTTCCGGGCAGCGGTCATCACAGGCGCGCCCACACCGGCCCTGCTGACGGATCTGCACCTGGACAACGGCGCCGAAGCCGCCTGTCTGCCCCTGCCCGCACGAGCCCGACTGCCGGGCCGTCAGCATCATCTGTCTGCAAAGACACAATCCGCATGGAAGGAACCGGCACAGGAGGCCAGCCATGGACAATGAACGAGATCGTCTGTTTACCGCGTTGTGGGATCAGTACCGCGCCGTCACCCCATCCGCCGAACGCATCCACAGGCTTTTGCGCGAGCGCGAATCAGGGCCAGTGGTCAACGACCATATCGCCCTGCGAACCTTCAATCTGGAGCCGGTAAGGTTGCCAGCACTGGCGGACCACTTTCTGCGCCTGGGATACAAGGCCGGGGGCGAATACCACTTTGAAGCCAAGAAACTCTACGCCCGCCATTACGAGCATCCGGACCCGCAGGCTCCGAAGGTGTTTATCTCGGAGCTGTTGGTGGATCAATGCACGCCTGCGCTGCAGACCACTGTCCGGTCGCTGGTGGCCCAGATACCGCCCGAAGCCGTGGCGTCGCCTGACTTTCCGTATTCCGGGCGCCATTGGCGTCTGTCGTTGCAGACCTATCGAGAACTGATGGCAGAGAGCGAGTACGCCGCCTGGCTGGCCGCCTGGGGCTACCGGGCCAATCATTTCACCGTCAGTCTGAATCACCTGAGCAGAATTGGCAGCGTGGCGGCCATGAATACCCTGCTCAAAGCCGAGGGTTTCCGGATCAACACCTCCGGGGGCGAGGTGAAAGGCTCACCGGCGGAGCTACTGGAACAGTCCTCCACCCTGGCCGACCAGGTGCCACTGACGTTCGATGACCAGACAGCCGTAGTGCCCAGTTGCTTCTATGAATTCGCACAACGCTACCCCCAGGCGGATGGCCGCCTTTACTCCGGATTTGTCGCTGCTTCCGCCGACAAGATCTTCGAAAGCACCCATAATCTCAAACATGCTTTACCGGACGTTACAAACTCGTAACGTTTTTACAACAGCGCCGCGGGCTTCATCTGCTTACTTTTTAAGCAGTAAGTTCCGCCTGCGCTGGGGCGCAACTGCGACCACACCAAACTGATCCTCAACAAGAACAATAGGAACCCTGCGGGGGTTTCCAGGGAGTTCACCATGTCCACATCCATAGACCACCTGAGCGAACGCACTCAGGACGCCGGCGACCTGCTTGGCGATATCGTACCCACCGCCATCACCCTGGCCACTATGCTCCGGCACCGCACCATGGCAGCCTGGCTACGCGCTGAATTTGATGGCTACGCCGACCGGGACAAGGCCCCGACCTTCCGGCGCGACGTGCCCGGCCATATCGTGGCCAAGTCCCCCCAGTATGGTTGGATCCCCGCCCCGGTGGAGGATGAGCAAACCAGAGAGTTCGCCCACCTGGACCTGTGTGAGGGCGTCAAGGAACTGGAGAACATCTGCCTGACAAGAAAGAAAGGCAACGGCAACCGGGTTCAACTGGACAAACAGGACATGGTGGCGCTGCAAAAGCAGATTAACCTCAGTGCGGAGCTTGCGATCAACCTGAGCCGGGACGTGT
>DASSWD010000043.1:0-6332 GCA_035705335.1 Marinobacter sp.
AGAGCCCCTCTACGCCGATCTGTACCTGCCGGACACCGGCGCCAGCCCCGCACCGATTGTGCTGATGGCCCACGGCGGCGGCTGGGAGCGCCGATCCCGGGACGACATGACCTGGATTGCCGAAACCCTGGCCAGCCATGGTTTCGCGGTCATGAACGTGGATTACCGGTTTGCGCCGGAACACCGTTTTCCCGCCCAGTTGCACGACCTGCAGATTGCCCGGCAGTGGCTGAACCGATCCGCCGCGGACTATGGCCTGGACGCGGGTGAGGTCAGTGGTTTCGGCTTTTCCTCCGGCGCCCATCTGATGGCTCTGCTGGCGGTGGTGGCCAGTTCCGACAGCGACCTCAACAAACCCCATGGCGGGCCAGAAACCCGGCTGAACGCGGTGGTCGCCGGCGGGCTCCCTTCCGATCTGACGGCGTTCGGTGCCGGCAAGCTGTTGCGCCAGTTTCTCGGCGGCGACCCGGATGAGAAACCGGGACTGTATCGAAAGGCATCGCCGGTCAGCCATGTGACCCCGGACACACCACCGTTCTTCCTGTTCCACGGCACCATAGACACGCTGGTGCCGTTCAGTCAGGCCGAACGCATGGCCGCCGCCCTGGCCCGGAACGGTGTGCACCATGAACTGTATGAACTGCATCTGCGCGGGCACATCACCAGCTTTCTGACCGCGGGCAACGCAGTGGATGAAGCGCTGGCGTTCCTGGTGCGCCAGAACGGTTCTGACTAGCCGATCCCAAGGAACGGTAAGAGGGCAAGACCCGCGACAAACGCGATCGCCAGGCAGGCCGCCAGGGTTCGCACCGGGTAGCGCCGGAGCTGGCTGCCGATTCCGCCAACCTCGCCCCGCTCCAGCCGCACCTCGTAGGCCTCCCGTTCCCGGGCGAGGCGTTCCTGCTGGTAGCACTCTAGCAGGGCTTTGGCGCGTGCGGCCTCAGTGGCGTCGTGGACCCAGAAACCACCCATGCTGATGCCCCAGCGGCTGGGCGGGGTTTCGTAATAGCTCACGTTGTGGGCCTCAAACAGGTCGCGAATGTCGTCCGCTTCGTCATCGGGTACGTGGCGCAGGTTCATCAGATGATGTGGCATCAGGGAGTTCCCGGGTGGCCTGAGTTGCAGTGATGGCTATATGCTAGCAGCAAACGTTGACTGACCGAATCCACCAGGAAGGCCCATGACCCAGACTCCACTGGCCCGGCTACTGGCCTTTGACCACCGCGCCCGCCGCGATCGCAACCAGTCGCCTGCTTTTCTGCATCGCCGGGACCGCCGCTTTGCCCTGGACTGCGAGGCCAGCGGCCAGGCCCCGGACATCGACCGCTGGCTGGTCCACATGGACCGCCTGAGCGGCCCCGGGGGCGATCCGGCGAACGCGCTCAGGCCCATTCGCCAGTGGCGGCGAATCCGCACCGGGTTTGCCATTGCCGGCGCTTTGCTCGGCCTGATGACCATGGCCGGCCTGTTGGTTTACGATGGCGGCAGCCGCATCAACGTGACAGTGCTGATGGCGTTTGTTGCCCTGCAACTGGTTCTTGCTGTGTTCACCACGGCTCAGTCCCTGGCCGGCTGGCAACCCTGGCGTTGGCTGCTGGAGCGGGTGAACCGGGCACCGGTGAGCGACACCCTGGGCCAGTTGCAACCCGCGCTGATGGCCCAGGCTGCCCATACCGGGGGTAGCGCGTTCGCGTTGTCGGGCCTGCTCACGCTTTGGGCGCTGCTGACGGTGCAGGACCTGGCTTTCGGCTGGAGCACCACCTTCAACACTGGCCCCGCAACCTTTCACGCCCTGGTCACCCTGGTTGCCTGGCCCTGGCATTCCCTGTGGCCCGCGGCCGTTCCCACCCAGGAGCTGGTGGAGGCCACCCGTTTTTTCCGGGCACAGCCTGACGCCTCCGGCGCCGCACCCGGGCAATGGGGCCAGTGGTGGCCGTTCGTGGTGATGCTGTGGTCGGTGTGGGCCTTGCTGCCCAGGGTGCTGTTGCTCGCGCTGTCATGCTGGCTGGTGGGCCGCCGGGCAAAGGTGTTACTCAGGCAACATCCGGAGCGCCAGGCGCTGCTGTACCGGATGGAAACCCCCACCCTGGACACCGGCTACCAGCACAACGACGCCGACGACCTGCCCGACACCCGCACCCGGTCGGCGATCAAGCCGCTGTCGCCCTCAGACGACGTGGTCTGCTGGGCCGGCGCCGGCGATCCGGAGCTACCAGCAGCGCTGGCCTCGACAGGCACCCGGATCTACCAGGCCGGAGGCCGTGTCAGCCTGGCCGAGGATGAGCAGATTCTGATCCAACTGGCCCATACGCTGCCAGGACAGCCATACCGGAACGTGGTTCTGGTGACCCGCCAGTGGGAGCCACCGACCGGCGAACTGGCGGATTTCCTGGACCAGGCCCACCGGCTCTGGCCGGCAGGCACCACCGTCGATCTGCTACCGCTGGCACCTCATGGCTCCGGGGCAGACCCGGCCCGGGCCCTGCAACCCTGGCTGCGGTTCGCCGAACGCCTTCCGGCCGGCTTCGCCGCGGTGGCCGGGCTACCGGATGAACCGGGCAACCCCTGGCAGCAGGCGCACCGCAGCCTTTCAGGCGAGGTCTGATCAACATGAGCCCCTACGGCGACACCCTGCCCGCTGAAATCACACCCACCTTTGCGGTGGTGGGCCATCCCAACAAGGGCAAATCCAGCATCGTGGCCACCCTGTCCCAGAACGATGCCATCGCCATTGCCCTGGAACCCGGCACCACCCGGACCCGGCAGGCCTACCCGCTGACCGTGGACGGGCAGGTGCTGTATACCCTGATCGACACCCCCGGGTTCCAGCGCCCCAGAAGGGTTCTGCAGTGGTTGCAAGCCCACAGCCTGTCGGCATCGGACCACCCGGACACGGTGCGGGCTTTTGTTACCCAGCACCGGGGCGACGCCCGCTACGTGGATGAATGCGAGCTGCTGGCCCCTATCGTCGAAGATGGCGCCGGCATCATCTACGTGGTGGATGGCTCCGTGCCCTACAGCGCCGAACACGAGGCGGAAATGGCCATTCTGCGCTGGACCGGACGGCCCAGCCTGGCGCTGATCAACAGCATCGGTCCAGACGATTACAGCGATACCTGGCAGGCCGCCCTGGGCCAGTTTTTTCAGGTCGTTCGGCGGTTTGATGCGGTTCGTGCACCGTTTGATCAACACTTGAGCCTGCTGCGCGCCTTCGGCCAGCTGGAACCGGGCTGGGAGCAACCTTTGGCGCAGGCCACCCGATACCTGGCCGAGCAGCGCCAGCAACGCCGGCAACAGGCGGCCCGGCTGATCGCCCAGGGCCTGATGGAAATCATGGCCTACCAGGAAACCCGCACCCTGACCCTGAACCAGGTGGCCGGCATCAGCGACGCCAGTCTGGCCGACACGCTGCGCGACCGCTGGTATCAGCAGCAACGCCGTCGGGAGCAATCCCTGCGGCTGGCCATTGAGCACCTGTACCAGCATCAGCGCATTCAGCGTCAGGAAGCGGAGTTGCAGTGGCACAGCGAACACGACCTGTTTGCCGAAAACACGCGCAAGCACTGGGCCGTCAGCAGACGTTACCTGGCCACCGCCGGCTTTGGTGCCGGGGCGGTGGGAGGTGCCGGGCTGGATGCGGTCACCCTGGGGTCCTCCCTGGGCACCGGGGCGCTCGTCGGTGGCCTGATTGGCGCGGCCGGCAGCTATTTCTACGGTGACCGGCTGATTCTGCCCGCCCTGCGTATCGGGCCGTTAAAAAACGGTCTGAAAACCGCCAGCTTCGGCCCCGTACAGGACAGCCAGTTCGGCTATGTTGTGTTGGGGCGAGCGGTGGACCACTGGTGGCACATCAGCCATCGCAATCACGCCGGCCGCGATCCGCTGGACCTGCAACCCACCGATCAGCACTGGCTGGAGCAACTGGACAAAGCCAGCCGTCGCAGCATCCAGAGCGCTCTGGACCGGGGCCGAAAACGCAAACCGCTCAACCCGGCCCAGCAGGAATCCCTGGCTCGTGCCATCGAACAGGCAATGGCGGCGTACGACCAATGGCGGTTGAATCGTTAGTAAGGTACATGTTTATACTGTAGGGCTATTCCATCACAACATGAGGAATGCGAATGAAGATTGTACGTGTGCAAGACATCATGGGTACCGAGCGTGAAGTCACCGGCCCGGGCTGGACCAGCCGCCGCATGCTGCTGAAGAAGGATGGTATGGGCTTCTCTTTTCATGAAACCATCATCCCCGCCGGCGCTGAACTGAACCTGTGGTACAAGCATCACCTCGAAGCGGTTTACTGTGTAGCCGGTAACGGCTCCATCACCGACAAGGCCACCGGCGAGACCCACCAGATCACCGACGGCACGCTGTACGCGCTCGACAAGCACGATCAGCACACCCTGCGGGGCGGCACCGAAGACATGCGCCTGATCTGTGCCTTCAATCCGCCGGTCACCGGTCGGGAAGTTCACGATGAAGACGGTGCTTACCTGCCGGATACCAGCGAAGACTAAGTTCGTTACCCGTGGCTGATTTCCGGGCCGATACCACACCGCCACCGCCAGCCAGGCTGCTGCCGGTGGCGGTGTTGCTTTGGCTGGCTGGTGTTTACCTGCGTATCCCTGTGCTGGTGGCCCCGCCGCTGGCGCCGTTCATCGCTGACGAGCTGTCCCTGAGTAACAGCCTAACCGGTGCCCTCACCACCCTGCCCATTCTGATGCTGGCCGTGGGTGCGATACCCGGCTCCCTCGCCATTTCCCGCATCGGCCCCCGCAACACCCTGGCCCTGGCCATGGTGATCATGGTAATTGGCTCCGCCGGCCGGGGCCTGGTACCGGACACCCTGAGCCTGATGCTCATGAGTGCCGTCATGGGCCTGGGCGTGGCTATGATGCAGCCGGCCCTGCCGGCGCTGTTGCCCAGGTGGCTGCAACCCCATCATCTGGCCATCGGTTCGGCAATCTACATGAACGGCATGCTGATGGGCGAGTTCATCGGTGCCGGTATTACCCTGCCGGTACTGATGCCGGCGCTCGACAACAGCTGGCGCGCCACTCTGGTGGTCTGGTCGTTACCGGCACTGCTGGTGGCCGCGGCGCTGTTTTTGCCCCGCCGGGACCTGGCCCGACCCGTGCGCCGCGCTGCCTGGCTGCCAGACTGGCGCAATCCGCTGACGCTGAAGCTGGGGCTGTTGCTGGGGCTGTCCGGCTCTATGTTCTTCGGCCTCAACGCTTATATGGCGAACCTGCTGGAGCAGCAGGGCCATTTTGACAAACTGGCCAACGCCCTGTTCTGGTACAACTTCGCACAAGTGGCGGCGTCGCTGATGATGCTGAAAATGGCTCGCCGCTGGGTCGGGCGGCGCAGCCTGATTGTGGTGATGGCAGCACTCAGCATTGCCGGCACCACCGGCGCGGTGCTGCTGGAGGGCTGGCCGGCCATTCTCAGCGCCACGCTGATGAGTTTTTTCGCGGGTATCCTGCTGATCCTGCTGGTGGCCCTGCCGCCACTGCTGGTGCACTCTGCCGAGACCGGCCGGTTATCCGCCGGCACCTTTCTGGTGGGTTACACACTGGCGTTTTCGGTGCCCATGATCGGCGGGGCCGTAGCAGACTGGACCGGTGATATTCGCCATGCGGTGTTCTTCATGATCGGCTACAGTCTACTGGTCCTGCCTCTTGCCCTGACCCTGGATTTGCGCAGCCAGAGAGACTGATCCGATCAGGGCCGCCGGGGCGACCCTGTTCCGATTCAGCAAACCGGCGTAATCCGGCTCAGATGTAGTAGTCTTTCAGCGGCGGAAAGCCGTTGAATTCCACCGCACTGTAGGTGGTGGTGTAGGCCCCGGTGGACAGCCAGTACATGCGGTCACCAATGGCCAGGTTCAGCGGCAGCGGGTACTTGTGGTGCTCGTACATGATGTCCGCGCTGTCGCAGGTGGGGCCGGCAATCACACAATCCTCACCCTCACCGCTTTTGTCGGTCCAGATCGGGAACTTGATGGACTCGTCCAGAGTTTCGATCAGGCCGGAGAACTTGCCCACGTCGGTGAACACCCAGCGGTGCAGGGCGGTGCGGGATTTGCGGGAAATCAGCACCACTTCACTCACTAGCACACCGGCGTTGGAAATCAGCGAACGGCCCGGCTCAATGATGATTTCCGGCAGGTCGTCGCCGAAATCCTCGCGCAGGAAGCGTTCGATTTCCTCGGCGTAGACGCTCAACTCGTTGGTACGGTTGATGTAGTTGGCCGGGAAACCACCGCCCATGTTGATCATCTTCAGCTCGATGCCGTCTTCTTCCTTCAGGCGCTCAAAAATGACCTTCAC
>DASSWD010000044.1:0-6331 GCA_035705335.1 Marinobacter sp.
TGTACCACGGCACCGCCGGTGGTGGCCGCGTTTACAAGCGCTGCCAGAGATAACTCGGTCATCTCCGTTGAGGGCAGGCGGCCGACTTCTAGCCAGTGCACCTGATGGCCGTCCGCCACGAAGCGCTGGGCGATGGACCACGGCCAGAACACGATGTTCTCCCGGTTCAGGCTCTGAGCCGTGCGGGTTGCCTTGGCGATGTTGGCCAGGGACTCGTCCACGGCAATCACTTCCACATCGTCCAGGTAACGCGCCAATTCCATGGCGCGCTGGCCGGATTGGGCGCCGCATACCATCACCCGCAGGGTGTCCGGCAGGTTCTCGGTGCTGACCCGCAGTTCCTGAGCCAACACGTCTTTCAGGCTGGTTTCGTTGCGGTAGGCCAGCTGGCTCCACGCAGGCCAGGCCTGGGGTACGTCAACGTTGGCCAGGCACAGCTCGTCGGCCTTTTCGTCAAAGTGCTGTTTGATCGCTTCTTCTTCGGCGCGGTGGTAGTAGCTGGCGGCCATCATCGGCTGCATCGCCAGCGGCCAGTCCGCCAGGCCCCACTGGCCCAGGTGTACTGCGAATGCCTGGTGGAACAGGGCGCCGTACATGGCACTGATCATCAGTGAGCCAATCAGGGCTTCCTGCGGCTCGTTCATGGTGAACTGCGCCACAACGCTGTCGTTGATAGTGGCGGCCAGGCGTTCTTCGTCGTCTTCCGCGCTCAGGGCGTAGCCGGTGCGGTCCGCGTACTCACCAATGGCCAGGCACAGGGGCTGCAGTTCGTCCCGCAGGCTGGCGGTCTGGGCGACTTCCGCGATCACCGCACGGCGCAGCAGAACCACCAGTTCCTCCACCGCCGGGTTGGGCATCAGGGTTTTCTGCAGGGCCAGAATCAGCAATTCGTCTTCGGCCGCGGCATCCAGGAACACCTGGGCGTTCGGGTTATCCAGATCGTATTGCTGCTGGATGATCGCGCCGACAAACCGGCCGATTTCCTGGTGGGGCAGGCCGTCCCGGCGCAGCAGAGCAATGGCGTCCTGCGCCAGTTCGGTGTTGGCCTTGTGGACCTGCAGGTGCTGGGCGCAGGTCAGCATGCCGGAGTAGATGGATTCCCACTCAGCGCCGGTCTGCAGCAGTTTGCGGTAATGCAGGTAAGCCACATCGTAATGGCCCTGCAGGCGCTTGGCGTGGGCAATGCCACAGAAAGCGGCGGCGGATTGCCGGTCGCACTCCAGCGCCTGCTGAAAGTAATCTTCCGCCAGGGCAGGGCGCTCGGTGCGCAGCGCCCAGTACCCCAGGTTGCAATATTGCTGTGCCTGCCCCGGCTGGCGGTTCAGGCTGGCGTTGAACAGCGCCTGGGCGCGCTCCAACTGGCCGTCGTCCATCTCCACCCGGCCCAACAGGCCCAGCGCCCCAGCGTTGTCTGGCTCAAGCGTCAGCGCCTGGTCCAGATAACCCCGGCACTCCTGCCGCGCCTTCAGCCGCTGCAGATAAGTCAGTTCATTCGAGTTCGACTCGCCGTAGGCCAGATTGGCCTGCAGCACCAGCCGCGCCACATCCGCCTGAACCGACCGTGAGCGTTGAACGTTGTTGTGATGTGCTTGCATGGGACACCTCATGAACAGCCCAGATTCCGATACGGCAAAGGTCTGCAGGATTTTTGACGGTTTGCCGGGGTTTTGAGGGGTGTTGCGAAAGGTGTGCCAGGTTTGGCCCGATGGACGATGTAAGCTGCGGGTTGTCAGTGCTGATTTGCAACTATATTATGGTTGCAGAAACCGATCAGGATGATCTTATGGTTAACAAGGAAAAGTTTGCCCGCCGGCTGCGCCGCAAGCCGACGCCTAAAGATATAACCTGGGCCGAGTTGCGGGCGTATCTGCTCAGTCTCGGGTTTGAGGAAACCCAGGGCAGTGGTTCGCGCGTGAGATTTTACTTGGCTTCAGATTCGGGAGAGCGTGGTTTGATGATCCGATTACACAGGCCGCACCCCGAAAAAGTGTGTGGCCCATTAATGGTTAGGGATGTGGTTCAGACGTTGAAAGCCTGGGGGCTGTTATGAGCACAAATGTTCTGAAATACAAAGGCCAGATCGGCTCCATTGAGCACGATCTGTACAGAGGACTACTGTATGGCAAGCTTCTGTTCATCAACGATCTGGTGACTTATGAAGCGGAGAGCTTACGCCAGCTAGAGCAAGCTTTTCGGGATTCAGTTCAAGGCTACCTGGAAGATTGTGCGGCTGTGGGTATTGAGCCGAACAAACCGTTCAAGGGTTCATTTAATATCCGAATTGGAAGGGAGTTGCACAAACAGCTTGCCATGAAGGCTGCTGACGAAGGGTTGGGGCTGAATGAGACTGTTCAGCTTGCGGTTGAGCGGTTTTTACTGAGTGAAGAAGGGCGCTGACTCAATACTCCTGGCCGCAAAAAATGCGGTTCGCCTGAGCCATCGTCAGAGAATAAAAAAGCCGGGCTTGTGGCCCGGCCTGGAGGTTTCGCTACCTGAGTTATCCCTGTAGCAACTGCAACACCTGCTGCGGCCTCGCGTTGGCCTGAGCTAGTACGGATAGGCCAGCCTGCTGAAGCACCTGAGTGCGGGCCAGTTCGGCCGTTTCCGCGGCGAAGTCTGCATCCCGGATTCGGCTGTTGGAGGCCGACAGGTTCTCTGCGGTGGTGCTCAGATTCTGAATGGTCGACTCGAAGCGGTTCTGTACGGCACCGAGTTCGGCGCGGAAGCCGTTGATCTTGTCGAAGGCGTAGTCGACGGCGACCAGGGCACGTTCTGCGCCATCGCGGGTGGAAATGTCCAGATCGTTGGCAGAGACGGTGTTGTCCTCGGCCGCGATCGTGTAGGCCACGCCAATTCTCTGGGCATCCGCCTCATCGAAGATGTCGGTACTGTCGATCGTGATCTCGATATCTTCGCCGAAATCCGCGGAGAAAATGATCTCTGTGTTCTCGGAGTTCAGGTTGGCCCGCACACCGGTCTGAACTGTGCGAGCGTTAACCTGAGCAATGATATCGCTTAGAGATGTTGCGTCTTCAACGGTGAAGTCGATTCCGTTGATATCGAGGTCAAAGCTGCCAGTGTTGCCAGTGTCGAAGAATTCGACAAGGTTTTGTTCTTCGGTTGCTGCCGCCAAGCTGACATCTGCTGGAGCAAAGTTGTTAGCAGTCGGAGTGGTATCGTCGGACAGATCTATGGCGACCGACACTGTTTCGTTCCTGGTATTAGAGAAGACAAGCGTGTTCCGGTCAGGGTCTCCGCTTACTGTGATTCCTCTGTATTCTGTTGCTCCACCATCGATTGCAGCATCAATTTCAGTTTGAATTTCAGCTGCCAATTCGTTGATGTTGTTGAATGGGCCCGCACCGGTCAAATTGATTGCGGCGAGGGCAGCGCCGTTAACAGTGAAAGTCACGTCGCTTGCCGTTGTGCTATTCAGCGTCAACGGATAAGTAAAGCCTGACTCATCGAGCGGCTCCGAGCGTCCTGTGACGGGTTCATACCCCGCCAGAGCAGAACCAAGATCCGGAGTCTCGAACAAAGTAGCGCCAATTTGGCTACCACGAGAATCCAATCCACTGACGCCAATGGTTTCGCCGGCGTTAGCACCCACCTGGAATGTCTGCTCTCCAAACGTCCCATCCAGCACTTTCAGGCCGTTGAAAGAAGTTTGGCTGGCAATCCGGTTAATCTCCGCAATCCGCTGCTGCACTTCTTGGTTCAGTGCTTGCCGGTCTGAGGTGCTGTTGGTAGCGTTTGCTGACTGAACTGCCAGCTCGCGAATCCGCTGCAGGTTGGCCGTTACCTGGTCCAGCGCACCTTCGGCCGTCTGGGCCAGTGAAATACCGTCGTTGGCATTACGCTGAGCCATGTTCAGACCGGTGATCTGGGACTCGAACCGGGTAGAGATGGCAAGGCCCGCCGCGTCGTCTTTGGCCGAGTTGATGCGCAGGCCAGAAGACAACCGCTGCAACGCCACGTTGGCGTCGCCCTGCGAGGCATTGAGATTCCGCTGCGCGTTCAGCGACGCAATGTTGGTATTGATTACCTGAGGCATGTCTCTTCTCCTGCTCAGAGATGCCGGCACTCGGACGCCCGGATTTCAGGACCGGCTGCCGGCGGAAGTACATTAAATTGCCGTTTTGCAAGGCCTCAAGCGAAGGGTATGCCAATTTCAGGATTTTATTTTTAATGAATTGAAAAATATAAAGTTATTGTGTTTTCGAGGATGTCTAAGTTGGATGTGTGGCGATTTCCCGGCAATGAGTAAAGGAAAGGAATTGCCGCTCGTTAGCCTCCAAAAGTGTAAAAGAGAAGGACCCCGATCACGACAAGAACGCCGGCGACTATTTGAAATTTCATTTCCGAATTCTTTAAAGCTTCAGCTTCGTCCTTGCCATGCTCCTCGACAGCGCACTTCTTGCTGCAATAGCCAACAATGTAGCCAGATTTGTAGTCTGAGCCGCACCATTTACAGTTGGACATTTGTTCTGCCATTACCGTCTCCCAAAGCTGTCTGAAGGTCGAATTTGGACCTTCGAGAATAATCGGAAGAGGGGTGCAGTTAAAGGGCCAGAATCAAATCTAAGCCAATAGTTTCAGAATGTTACTGTCTGACGAGAAAAGCTTGTCACTCAACTGATGGGACATTCATCGGGCCTGAGAGGCTTGTTTACATTCTTTTACAAATTTGGCTCGAATTTTTCTAAAGCATCTTGGATTGGAGCCGTTAAGAGAGACAACAGGGCGGCGCTTCCATATCGAAAACGGGCGCCAGACCTTTTCCATGAAATAACGACATCTGTCGAAGGAGAAGCATTATGGCTCTCGGTATTAACACAAACATCGCGTCAATCTCTGCACAGAATCAGTTGAACCAGTCCCAGCAGCTTTCGAACGAGGCGCTGGAGCGTTTGTCATCCGGGCTTCGAATCAATTCTGCCAAAGACGATGCGGCTGGTCTCGCTATCTCTACTCGTTTTAGCGCTCAGATCTCCGGCCTAAACGTGGCCCAGCGCAACGCAAACGACGGCATTTCGTATGCGCAAACGGCTGAAGGCGCACTGGGCGAGATCACCAACGCCCTGTCGCGAATCCGTGACTTGGCAGTTCAGTCAGCGAACGACACGAACTCATCTTCTGATCGTCAGGCGCTGAACCAAGAGGTAAGCGCATTGATTAAGGAAGTAAACCGTATATCTACAAACACACAGTTTAACGGTCGAAATATTCTGGATGGGTCGCTCGACAATCTGACGTTTCAGGTTGGTGCTAACGCCGGACAAACAATCAGCGTCGATGGGGTTAACACCAAAGGCTCCCAGCTTGGCGCTGAGGTTTATGAGGGGGATTCCTTCGACGTTACTGCTATCGCGTCTTTGACAGACCTTACTATCAACGGTGAGGCTGTTGACCTTACTGGAGCCCAGGGTGTTGAGGACGTCGTAGAAGCGATTAACGAGGTGGCTGCAGATTCTGGTGTAACTGCGTCAAAAGCCACTGTGACAGAAGTGAATACCGGTGCGTTTAATGGCGCAACCGCAGGCACGATTAACATCAATGGGGTTGGTATCGCGATTGGGACTGGCTTCACAGCCGAACAGGCGCGGGACGCGATTAATGAAGTGTCGGGCCAGACAGGTGTGGAGGCCTCGGTAGATACAGGTGCGCTGGTTCTGACCGACAACAATGGAGCCTCAATTTCGGTTACTGACGACGGTTCCGTGGACATTCTGGCGGGTGTTGGAACGACTGCCCAAGAGTTCGATGCGGGTATTGTGCTCAGCACAGACGTGGGTGACGACATCACTATTGGCGGGACCACTGCTAACGTTGAGGCTCTCGGCTTAGAAGCGGCGAATGTTGTGACAGACACCCAGACCTTGACAGATGTTAATGTCCTGACTCGCGAAAATGCATCGAATGCCATTACTACCGTGGATTTCGCGCTCGATCAGGTTAATAGTCTTCGTGCGGAACTCGGTGCAGTTCAGGCGCGCTTTGAGTCCACCATCTCAAACCTGGCCTCAACAGCTGAAAACCTGAGCGCCGCCAACAGCCGTATCCTGGACGCCGACTTCGCCGCGGAAACTGCGAAGCTGTCCAAGGCCCAGGTGCTGCAGCAGGCCGGTATTTCGGTACTGGCTCAGGCGAACGCCCGTCCGCAGCAGGTTCTGTCCCTCCTGCAGTAAGGGGTAGCGCGGTAACGGCCGGAGCCTTCGGGGTCCGGCCTTCCGCCGTTGAAGGATAGCGAGGTACGGCTATGAATGACGTTAACCTGAACAGCCCGGACTTGAAACTGGTCAGCTCTGCTGCCCAGTCTCCGGCCAAGGCG
>DASSWD010000045.1:0-5481 GCA_035705335.1 Marinobacter sp.
TAACAGCATAGAGATTCCTCGGATAAGAATTAGCGGGCAAAAGATACCGTAAAAGCCGGCCAGCGTCAGCCTTGGCAAGCCTCAGGGTAAGTTGACAATCGCAATTTATTCTTCGGCAAGAAAACGGGATAATTGCGCCCACATTCAGACCGGGAGCATACGGCAGCGACGTTTACCACGCGCTCGACCGGCTTCCGAAGGGCCACTTTGCTGATCGTGGAGTGGTGACAGGCTTATTACAAACGAAGGTGAAAACCTATGGCCGTTAGACAGGCAGACGTAGTGCTGGTCGGCGGTGGCGTCATGAGCGCTACCCTCGGCATGATGCTCAGGCAACTGGATCCGTCTCTGGACATCGTCATGTTGGAACGTCTTGACCACGTTGCCCATGAAAGCACCGACGGATGGAACAACGCAGGCACCGGGCATGCCGGGTATTGTGAACTGAACTACACCCCCGAAACCGACGATGGCGATGTGGCCATTGAACGGGCGCTGAAAATCAACGCCCAGTTTGAAGTGTCCCTGCAGTTCTGGTCTTACCTGGTCGAGCAGGGCATTTTGCCGGAGCCGTCCTCCTTCATAAATCGCACGCCGCACCAGAGCTTTGTCTGGGGCGAGAAAGACGTCGCTTTTCTCAAACGGCGCCATCAGAAGCTAAAGGAACACCATCTGTTCCGGGAAATGGAATACACCGAAGACCCCAAAACCCTGGAAGCCTGGATGCCGCTGGTGGTCAATCACCGGGACCCGATGCAGCCGGTTGCTGCCACCCGCATTGCCCATGGCTCAGACGTGGACTTCGGTTCTCTCACCCGCCGGATGATTGAGTGGCTGGAAACTCAGCCGAACTTTGAATTGATGCTCAGCAGCCCGGTGCACTACATTGATCAGCGGGACAATGGCCGTTGGAAGCTTCGGGTGAAGAACCAGAAAACCGGCCAACTCACCAAGCTGGAGGCTGGTTTTGTCTTCCTCGGTGCCGGTGGTGGCGCTCTGCCGCTGCTGCAGAAATCCGGGATCGACGAAGCCCGCGGCTACGGCGGCTTCCCGGTCAGCGGCCAGTGGCTGGTCTGTCAGAAGCCGGAGGTTGTCAAACAGCACCACTCCAAAGTGTATGGCAAGGCGCCCATCGGCGCACCGCCCATGTCGGTGCCGCACCTTGATACCCGCATCATCAACGGAGAACCTGCGCTGCTGTTTGGCCCGTTCGCCGGTTTCACCACCCGGTTCCTGAAACAGGGCTCCGTGTTTGATTTGATCGGCTCCGTGCGCCCGACCAACCTGCGCCCGATGTTGTCGGTCAGCAAAACCAACATGGACCTGACCCGCTACCTGATTGGTGAAGTGTTCCAGTCCCACGCCGATCGGGTTGCTGCCCTGCGCAACTTCTTCCCGGACGCCCGCGAAGAAGACTGGCGCCTGCAGATGGCCGGCCAGCGGGTGCAGATCATCAAGGAAGCGCCGGGTGGCGGCGGCAAGCTGGAGTTTGGAACGGAGATTGTGGCGGCCAGCGACGGGACCCTGGCGGCCCTGCTGGGCGCATCGCCGGGTGCCTCGACCGCGGCCAACGCCATGATCGACGTGTTGGAGCGCTGCTTCCCCGAGCAGATGAAATCCGACCAGTGGCAGTCGCGCATGCGTGAACTGGTGCCGTCTTACGGACAGTCGCTGGTAGATGACGAAACCCTGCTGAACCGGGTTCGGGATCGTACCCTGACAACCCTTCAGCTGGGCTGACGGCTTTGATCCGCCCCCGCAGTGGCTGCCGTGATACCGGTCGGCCAGTGCGGGGGCGCTTCATTTATTTGCTTTCGGTTTCAGAGCTTCTTGAAGGCTGTATCAAAGTCCGCGGCTGCGGCATCGGTGAACGCAAAATGCGTGCGGATATAGCCCAGGGTGGCTTTCTCCGTCGCCGTCACGCCGGGGCCATCGTGCGCGGACTTGAACAGCGCGGCGACCTCGTCTTTGGATAACTTGCCTTCTCCCTTGCCTGTGGTATGCATGCGGGCGAGATCCAGCAGTTCTTTTTCGTACTTTTGACCATCAATCGTTTCGTAAGCCATAACAAAGCCAACTCCGTTTAACAGTGATACGCGACCGCTCACACCCGGCGGGTGGTGAGTCGGAGAAGAGGGTGAAAGGCTGTGCCATCCAACTGCCCCATCGGTTTTATACAAGCACAAGGCCTAGTGTTGCGCAAATAATGATGAAGCGATGGATTTCGGTGTGACAGGGCGCTGATCGGGGCATTTGAATGGATATTCCAAAATGATCTAGAAGTCGCTGATCATCAGTCGTAGCGGGCCTTTACGGCGGTGCGCGCAACAGATCACGCAGGGGTGGCGGTTGAGATTCCGCGCCAATGCAGTCACCGTGGGGGACAAACCCTGATAAGGAGACTCCTGTGACTGAACAGACTGTGAATCCCGACAAAGGGTATGTCGCGCTCCTGGGTTGGAGCCTGAACGCGGTGGAAGCCGCCGATACCTTTGACCGCCGCTACGTGGTGGTGGCCCCCGACTGGGCTGAGGAATACTGCACCAAGCACAACATTCCCTACCTGCCCTGGAACTTCGAACGGCTGAACGACCGCTCCTTTGAGATCGCCCAGACCCTGAAAGACATGGGCGTGGATGTGGCCATCCCGCTGTTTGAGGAAACCGTGGAGTGGGCCGGCGCAATCAACTCGCTTTTGCTGGACAACCCACGCCTACTCGGCCAATCGATGCTGCTGCGGGACAAGTCCCTGATGAAGCGCCGGGCCCAGTTGGGTGGCATCCGGGTGGGCATTTTCGAAGAGGCCCACGACCGGGACGATGTGGTGAGGTTCCTGAAGCGGGTCAACCAGACCCTGCTGAAACTGGACGGTGATCCCAACGATCCGATTCACCTCAAAGCCTTCGACAAAGCAGGCTGCCTGGGGCACCGGGTGATCCGCACGCCGGACGAAGTGGACACCATCCCGGACGAGGAATTCCCGGTTCTGATGGAGTCCCACCTGGACGGCTGGGAATTCGCCGTTGAGGCCTGGATCCACAACGGCAAGATCCGGTTTCTGAACATTTCCGAGTACGTCACACTGGGTTACTCCGTGTTCGTACCGGCCACTCCGGATCTGGAGCGTTACCGCGAGCAGATCACTCAGGAAATCGAGAAGCTGATCAAAACCTTCGATATCGAGTTCGGTTTCATCCATCCTGAATACTTTGTGACCAGTGACGGCACCATGTATTTCGGTGAGGTGGCTTATCGCCCGCCGGGTTTCAAGGTTTTCGAGCTGCTCGAGAGGGTTTACGGCTTCAACGCCTATCAGGCGATGATCCTGTCTTTTGACCCGAAAACCACCGAAGCGGAGATCGAAGCGTTCTTCCCGAGGGAAGTGGTGGACGCCAAAACCCACGCGGGCTGCTTCGGTGTCTACCCGCGCCGGCGGGTGGTCAGCCGACTGGAAATTCCGGAAGAGACGGAACAACACGAGTACTTCGAGACCCACGAGCTGACCCCGCCGATGGAAGAAACCGTCACCAAGCGCTCGGCCTTTGGCACGCACTGGGGGTTGATCTACTTCTCGGGAGAAGACCCCTATGTGTTACGTGACCTGCTCAAGCGGCAGGAAGACCTCGATTTCTATGTATAATCGGGCAAACGCGATACATGGAATGCCAGCAGGCTACGCCAAAGGGGGCCGGATTGAGTGGTCAGCAGGAGATCGGTTCCGTTCCGGCGGTGAATGTCGGAAAACTCACGGGCAAACTGGACGAGGCGGTTGAGGCATTAGCGGCCAGCCGGCCCTTCGCCAAACCCGCCAGGCTGCCCCGGGTATTTGAGCTGACCCGCCGGGTGCTGTTGAGCCCCGGCGGCTACGAGGCGATTGAAGCGCGCTCGCGGGCGTTGGAGCAGGCCGGAGTGTTTCTGGGGACGGACTGGGCTGAGCCGGGCATTCTGCTGCCGGCGCTGACGCCCTATGCGCTCAGAAGCAGCCAGGCCGACACCGTCATCATTGAAGCGCTCAGCGAGCTGCGCTTTCTGGCGGTTGCCCGCGGTGAGTATCTGCACCCGAGGCTCTCGGCGGAGCAGGCCCATCACTACCTGACCCAGGTGCTGGCGATCAATCTCGGGCTGCTGTTTGGCATGGCCGGCGAAGCCGAGCGGGGGCAGGGCCGGTTGGCACAGATCAGCCAGGGGCTGGTTCAGTACGTGGCCAGCCACATCGGTTACGAGGATGTGATCGACAGCCTGATCGAGGAAATCTGGCGCATTCTGGAGCAGCGGCCAATTCAGGTCGGCCATGTGTGCCAGATGATCACTCAGATCGCCATTTGCCGGACCGACCCAGAGGCCGATCTGGGCGCCGCGGGCCGTGGCGCCGACCGCCTGATTTCCAGCCTGTACGGTCCCACCCGCGCCTGTGCCGAAGATCCGGGTGTTGAGGCGTACCGACACAGAATCGACGCCATGGATCTGACTGCACTGCAGAACGAAGCCAGGGGCTTTGCCCGGTCGATGCATGATACCGGTCTGGTCTCGCCTTACCATGCGGCGTTCGTCCGCTTTCTGGCCACCGAGCAGGACAGTCTGCTGGCGGAAGCCCTGGGGTTGTCCAGTACCGGGCGCGATTGCCTGCTGTGTTATCAGGAACTGGTGCTGGCCCTGATCGACCACATGGTATTCCCGGAAACGGCCCAGGGCCTGTATGGCCTGGCGCTGATGCTGGAGCGGGGTATTCTGTATCAGCCGCCGGTCGCGCCGGCGCTCTGGCGTCAGGTTCGGTTGCCACTGTGCCCGCAGGCAGAGGAACGGCTCACGCTGGCCTATGGCTCGCAGCCTTCGCCCGCTGCCCGCTTGTTGCAGGGGGTGGTCAGCCTGCTGGGTCAGCCGTTGGGTGTGGGGCAGGGCAATAACCCGACCTGCCAGTCTGCGCGGGCCTTATCCATCTGGGCCTACAACGACCCGGATTACCTGCTGCAGATGATCACCTGGGCCGCCCGGGACAACGAGATCATCATGCATTTCGAGGGCTCGCCGATTTCCTCGATGAACAGCGCCGGTGGCCTGGCCTCGGAAGTGACCCTGGATCTGGACCCGGTATCGCTGATTGTGGTGCCCCACCTGGACCGAATCTACGTGGAGATGGGCCGACATTGCGCCGACCGGGAAGGCGATCCCCACCAATGGGTCAACCCGGAATTCCACGGCTGGTCTGCAGGCCGGGGGTTTGCCATCAACGTGGATGTCGCCACCGGCAAGCTGGATGATCTGGAAGGATTTGTCCGCCATTTTTATTCCAGCTATCACCCCTTCCATAACGGCAACCAGCCGCTGATCCACCCGCAACCGGCGGGCATTGCCGTGACCGACAGCGCTGCCCGCTTCATAGGCTGGCATGCGATCACCATTCTGCGGGCGGGCCTGGACCAGGAGGGTGAGATGCGGGTGTATTTCTTCAACCCCAACAACGACAGCGGTCAGGACTGGGGC
>DASSWD010000046.1:0-11303 GCA_035705335.1 Marinobacter sp.
CCTGGGGTTACCGCTCACGTCTGGTGTGGGACTACCCCAACGTGTTTGCCGGCGTGAACCTGTCTCCCCAGCTTGCATGGAGTCATGACGTTCAGGGTTACGCTCCGCAACCGGGTGGCGCATTCAATGAAGGTAACAAGAGCATTGGCCTTTCATTGGAGGCGGTCTACCAGAACCAGATCAGCGGTGAAATCGGCTACACCAACTACTTCGGCGGCAAGCCATACAACGAGTTGACCGACCGTGATTTCGTGAGTGCGAGCGTCTCATACTCATTCTGAACCGGACCGAATTCGTTTAACGAGGTACTTTAAATGAAACTGAACAAGAAACTACTGACCACTGGCGTACTGACAGCAAGCCTGTTTGCGGGTCAGGCCTGGGGCGCAGTTTCTGCAGCCGAGGCTGCCAAACTGGGCGATACCCTGACGCCGATCGGCGCCGAGCGGGCCGGTAACGGCGGCGCCATTCCCGAATGGACCGGTGGCCTGACTGAGGCACCGGCCGGGTACAACAACGACGGCATCTATGTAAACCCGTTTGCTGACGAGCAACCCCTGTTCGTTATTGATCAGACCAACGTGGAACAGTACGCAGAGAACCTGTCGCCTGGCCAGATCGCGATGATCAAGCGATATGACGACTACAAAATGCCGGTCTACCCGACCCATCGTACAGCGGCGTACCCTCAGGAAGTGATGGACAAGACGGTTGAGAACGCCACCACGGTTGAGCTGATCAAAGACGGTAATGGTCTCGGCAACTATGTGAGCGCCACACCGTTCCCGATTCCCCAGAACGGTCTGGAAGTGATCTGGAACCACATTACCCGATACCGCGGAGGGTCTGTCCAGCGTAACGTGGGGCAGGTTACCCCGACTGAAGACGGGGCTTTTTCCGTGGTCAAGTTTCAGGACGAGCTAACCTGGCGAACCTACCTGACCGACTATGAGCCGGGAATGGATCCAAACGTGCTGTTCTACTTCAAGCAGGCGATTACGGCTCCTGCACGTCTTGCCGGTAACGTTTTGCTGGTCCACGAAACCATTGATCAAGTAGCAGAACCTCGCCGGGCGTGGATTTACAACGCTGGCCAGCGCCGCGTGCGCCGTGCGCCGCAGGTTGCCTACGATGGCCCGGGCACCGCTGCCGATGGTATGCGTACCTCTGACAACTTTGACATGTTCAACGGCGCGCCGGATCGCTACAACTGGGAACTGATTGGCAAGAAGGAGCTGTACATTCCCTACAACTCCTACAAGCTGGTTGACCGTGACCTCACCTATGATGAAATCGTTCATGCAGGCCATATCAATCAGGACCTGACCCGATATGAACTGCACCGGGTATGGCACGTCCGGGCGACGCTCAAAGACGGGGCGCGGCATGTTTACGCCCAGCGTGACTTCTTCATCGATGAAGATTCCTGGCAGGCGGCAGTGATTGACCACTACGATGGCCGTGGCGAACTCTGGCGTGTGGCTGAAGCCCACAGCATGCAGTTCTATGATCAGCAAGTGCCCTGGTACGCGATTGAGGTCCTGTATGATCTGTTGTCTGGTCGTTACCTGGCCCTGGGCCTGACCAACGAGGAGAACGAGCCCTACACCTTCGGTATCGAGCGATCATCACGGGATTACACTCCGGCAGCGCTGCGACGGGCCGGCGTTCGCTGATCGCCCCGGTTAATGCGATGTGAAAAACGGCGGGCCATTTCTGGCTCGCCGTTTTTTTTGGCGCGTTGGATCGATTGTTGACGGAGAATACAACTTTTACCTGCCAAGATTTTGCAGCCGCACCATACTTTGGTTTAACCTTTCCCTGTTTCTCATACTAAAGGCGTACCCTGTGCAGGGCGCCGGAATAATACGGTGAAAAGATAAATCTTCTCACGCCGGTCAGAAGTAATCGTGTGGCCGGACTGAAACATGGGGCAGTGGGTGAAATCCTTTAAAGACGGTCGTGCCGCGAATGATGAATTCCAGACCGCAAACAGCGGTCTGCAGCAAGGTGAGCTGATAAGGGGACTGCTTGAACAACGGCTCCGCGTGCCAGGTCTGGCCGACAGCCACCTCGAGCGGCCCGAACTGAATCATGTCATTCGGGGGGCACTGAAACCCGGTCATCTGCTGTTTCTGGAGGCGCCAGGTGGTTACGGCAAGACTCACGCACTTGCTGCCGCCCTGACTCGGCCCGAACCTACCGCTGTGCGGTGGATCAGTCTGACCAGCGGTGATAACGCCCCCTCACGATTTCTGTCTCTCCTTGCAACAGCTCTCGGCGTACCAGAAAACGGTAACGGCTCAGGTGGCAGCTTTGATGACCACCTCGGCATGTTGTTGATGGCGCGAAGCCGGTGCGCTCCGCCCGACAGTGAAGTCCTGATTCTGGACAATCTGCAGTACATTACAAATCCGGCCGTGATCGGCCTGCTCCATCATCTGGTTTGCCAGATGCCGTACAATCTTTCAATCGCCATGGCGTCCCGCCAGCCACTGATATTTGAAACCCATACGCTCGAACTCAAAGGGCGGTACACCCGATTAGGCGTGGACCACCTTGAGTTCAGCCGCACTGAAACTTTCGAATTCTTTCGGCAGGCCCAGGCGGACCGTCTGCTTACCAGCGTGGCCATCGACAGTCTGTACAGCGTTTCAGAGGGCTGGCCAACACCGTTGGCTCTGTACAGGCAGGAGCTTGGCCGGGGGGGGCAACGCCAATTGTTGCCAGAAACCCCATCGGTGGAGCGTTTTCTGAGAGAGTCAGTGCTTCGGGGACTGACCTCTCCTCAGCTTGTATCCCTGAGGGTCATGGCCGAACTTGATATTTGCTCCGATGAGCTTTTTGAAGCTCTGGCGCCATCGGTGAGTGAGCCCGGAATGCCACCGTCGGTAGCCGCCGAGAAAGGTCTGCCCGTCAAGGCGGTGCCGGGGCGCGGGCGATGGTATCGGGTCAACCCACTGCTACAGGCGTGGCTGCGAAACCCGGTTATGGGGGGGTATGCCACGCGAATGCTTCTGGCTAGCCGGTGGTACGGTCAGCGAATCCAGTTCCCGGAGGCACTTAAGTACGCATTGCTGGCCGGTGACACGGGGGAAATTCTGAGAATCGCCTCGGAAGGGACCGAAGCCCTGCTGTTGGGGCAAGACACTGCGTCGTTGCTGACCATGCGCAAGCACCTGCCATCCCGGTTGCTTGAACAAAGTGCCCGATTACGCATCGTTTATGCCTGGGTACATGCCATCGGAGGGCAATTCCGGCAGGCCCGGCAGCTGCTGGAATCGTTTTCACAGGAGGACTGGCAACAGCAGGAGGCAAGAGTTCTGGCATTGAAGGCTTTCATCCTTCGGGGTGAAGGGTTTGTAGATCCAGCCCTTGCCATGGCGGACCGCGCGTTGATCAGTGGCGGTCTGTCACCTCAGGCAGAGTTGATTACCCAGATCGTGCGCTCCAGTGCCCTGTGTGCCGCCGGTGACTTTTCGCAGGCTCGGGACGCTAATCGCCGTGCCTCGAAACTGGCCCGGGAAGCCGGAGACTCCGGTTCAGAAGCCCTCGCTGTATATGCACACGCTCGCATCGAGCTGGGCAAGGGCGCCCTTCGACACGCCGAGCAATTGCTGCGCACCGGTCTGGATACTGCCATGCAGGAGCTGACACGACCCGCCCGGATTGGTGAGACTCGCATGCAGTTGAATCTGGTTCTGGTGTTGTGGCATCAGGGCCGGCTGGGAGAAGCGGACCGGTTGCTGGTGCACTGCACCCGCCATGCCGAGCAGACACGAGACCTGGGCCTGTTGCTCGCAATGGCACTGCGCGTGCTGATGTGCAGGGCCCAGGGCCGCCTGGATGACGCTTTTGTCTGGATTGGCCGGGCCGAACGTACCATGCATGCGTGGCAGGTGGACGATGCGTTATACCTGCCGGTACTGGAAGCCCTGAAAGGCAGTTGCTGGTTAAGTTCCGGGCAAGTGGACAGCGCCGCCCAGGCGCTGGAGAAACTGGAGCCCTATCGCCGTTGCGGTTATGTGCCTGAACTGTTCCCGATGATGCCCGGGCTACTGGATTGTCTGCGGGTTCGCATCGATCTGGCGAACGGTGACCAGGTTCGGGCCCGGGCTAATCTGGAGGCGCTCAGGAACCACTCTGAGTTCTTCCTGCCCCGAGGCCTGCAACTGCACACTGAGCTGTTGGACGCCGTTCTGTTGCAGAGCGAGAAAGGCGCTAATGCGGCCCGAAAAGCCTTTGAAGCGGTGGTTTTAAAGGCGGCGCCTGAGCACTTTATCAGCCCGTTCGCGGAGCTTCGCAATGAACTTTTGCCGATAGTTGAACGGTGCTACCGGGACTTGCCTGACGGCGAGTTCAAGCGATCCCTGGGTAAACTGTTTGACTGCATAGAGCCTGTGCCGGCTAAAGGGGAAGGGCTGGCTGAGTCGATCAGTGACCGGGAACAGAGTGTGCTGGAACTGATAGCCCAGGGCCTCTCCAACCAGGAAATTGCTGATTCCCTGCACATATCTCTGCACACGGTGAAAACCCACGCGCGGCGGATCAATGCCAAGCTTGAGGTGAAATCCCGAACCCAGGCCATCGTGCGGGCCCGGGAGCTGGGGCTATTATAGGGTTCATCAGCCCTCGTTCAGAATGCTGCTGACCCGGGCGTCCTTCTCGGCCCAGAGCTGGCTGACCCAGCGCTGGAAATCGACCCGAATCGCCCGGCTGTTCTCATAATCCATACCCAGAAACCGTTCCGGTACTTCCCGGGTGCGGATATCAATGACAACCCGGCGAACTCGGCCACACAGATAGTCCCAGATACCCGGGCGCCCGCCCGGATACACAATGGTGACATCCAGCATGGTGTGGATCATCTCGCCCATGGCTCCGAATACAAACGCGGTACCACCGGCGCGGGGTTTCAGCAGATGCTGGTAGGGTGACTGCTGACGGCTGTGCTTCGCCTGAGTGAAACGAGTGCCTTCCATAAAGTTGAAGATGGTCACCGGCGTGTGTCGGAATTTCTCGCAGGCCGCCCGCGTGGCTTCCACGTCTTTGCCCTTGAGTTCCGGCCGTTTGGCGATCTGTTCCTTGGTGTGACGATGCATGAATGGGAAATCCAGTGCCCACCAGGCGATACCCAGCAAGGGCACATAGATCAGCTCTTTTTTCAGGAAGAACTTCAGCAGCGGTATCCGGCTGTTAAGAGCAAACTGTATGGCTGGAATATCCGCCCAGCTTTGGTGGTTGCAGGTTACAAAATACCAGTGCTTACGGCTCAGGTTATCTGCTCCTCGAATATCCCATTCCACTTTGTGCAGCAGCCGCACCAGAGTATTGTTGAAGCCGATCCAGTACCAGGCAATGGTGTTCAGTATCATCGTGCAAGCATTGCGGAGGGCCTGCACCGGAAGCGCCAGTTTGACCAGTGCGACCAGCAGCAGAAGGGGAAAGAAAAGCAGGGTGTTCAGAATAATGAGCAATGCCGCCAGAGTTCCTTTCAGCGGGGCAGGCAGGAAATCAAGCATCGATTACATCCCGTCAGTTCGATTGTCCAGCGTCCAGGCCTTCAGCCTTCAAACGGGTGGGCCTTGCCGCCGTTTTCGCCCGGTAGCAACAACACGTCGGTATCCGAGGCGGCAAGTTGTTCAAAGCGCTCGGGGCTGCGATCACCCAGCTGCGCGCGAAACTCACGATCATAAAAGGCAAGGTTGTTGTAACTGATCATTTCCCGGATCTCCTCGATGTAAGCTTCACCGCGCTGGGAGTAATCAAGCAGACCCTCTGCCATCTCATGACCTGACAGTGGCTCGCCGGCCTTCCGATCTTTCATCCGAATATCACGAACCGCCTGATACGCCGGATGGCGGTTCAGGTTCTGGATGTAGGCGCGCACTGAATAATACGGCGACCGAAAGTCAGCCACCTCATAGGTTTCGCCGTCGGGTCGCCCCTCCGGCACCATTCCACAGCCGGGGGAGAAGCACCATTGCCCGAACAGATTGTTGCCTTCGGTCGCAAAGCGGGAGGTGCCCCAGGCCGACTCGTTGGCAGCCTGAGCCAGCGCCAGCGAGGGCGGGATCACATCAAGCCGCTTGCGAAGCAGCTCTATCTGGGCCGGGCTGCCAACGGGCTGGTCAATGCGCAGCCGTTCAGCCTGGCGTGCCAGCCACTCTTTCTCGTCTGGCTTCAGCGTGTCCTGGGCTGCCAGAAAGTCGAGATACTCTCGCTCCAGCAGAATTCTGGAGTTGGCCAGTACGATCCGGGGGTACAGGAAGGAAAAAAATGCCACCTTTCTCTCAGTGGTGTCGCGTATGCCCGAAAAGTCCGGAAGCTCCTCGTTGGCCCATGATGGCAGTGGTGGTAGCGAATCCAGAGCCAGTTCCGATGTTTCGTCATCGATCGCTGGCACCGCCTGTGGTGGAACGTACAAAGCCCCCCCAAGCCCAAACCCTATCAATGGCACAAACAGCATTAATACCCGGGATACAACCGTCATAAATTCCCTCAAAACCTCGAAAAGCCACCGGATTGTCGCCGGCGATATGGCGTGAATTATAACAGGTTATACGGGGCGTTCAGAAATACCGATGTCAGAGTCAGGGGGTTCCACCTGGCATTTGCGTTGCGATAAGCAGGCCTGTGCGTTGCTCCGGGCCAGTGTTGTCAGTAACCGTCAGGAACAGCTGGTCACCCTTCCCGGCGAAAAAACCGTCGAACGTGAGCTCCCCGCCAGCGACAAACTGGAAACGGCCATTACCGGGAGTCTGGTAGGTGAATGACAATTGCAGTGTGCCCTTTTGTGGCTGGCTGACGCTGTTGTCTGCAAACGTGTGGTTCATCAGAATCAGGTCCCCGTCCACCGATGCGCTGCCGGCGCCAGACAGAGTCAGGGTGGCATTGTCGAGGTGGTACAGGTTGCTGTCCACACCGGTAAAGCCCACCAGCAGCCCCTGCAGGCGATAGTCGCCGGCGGGTGGCTCTGCTGCCGACGGTAGCGCTGCAGCAATCACCAGCCCCTCGCCCAGCGACGAGTCAATCAGGTTGAACGCCATCAGGTCAGCGTTCGGCGTGGCCGCGCCCAGGCCCAGATCCGGTGTGCCAAAGTCGGGGTTCTCGCCCTGGCTGCCGGCAAACAGATTCAGGCGCCCCATGTAAACGTCGCCGCTGCTGAGCCGGGATTGCCGGTTACCCAGGCTCCAGGTGGATGTTCTGTTCGCCGATGAGCTGGCACCACCGACGCTGTCGCGAGTCAGGGTAAATTCGTCGACGGTGGTAGTGCCAGACACCACGGTGCCGCTGGCCCCACCAAAATCCCAGAGGCCATGGCCCGCCCGGAATTTGGGCGCGGCGCCGTTGCTGAACTGCCCGGCCAGGTACACCAGATTGTATTGCTGGTTGGCGACCGGGGTCAGATCAAATCCCGCCTTGCGCTGAAGGTGCAACTCAAAGACCGATAGTCCATGACGCTCCAGCAACTCGCCGCGCTTGAATTTCTCGCCCTGACGCTCCAGTGCAATGGCTTTGCCGGCGGTAAAATAAGTGCCCAGAACACGATCCGGCGCGGAGTTCTCGCTGGCGGGTGCACTGGTCCAGGCATCCAGATAATAGGGGTTTCGGGTCCAACCGTTGATGGTCGTGCTCTGGCGGTCAGTAATGCTCTGGTAGAGTGAGCGCCCGGCCAGCAAGCGGGCGCTGATCGCTGATTCATTGCTCGGCTGCGGCGGTGTCAGCGTGGCGGCGCCCGGGGCACTGGCGTGGATGTTCTGTGCCCAGCCGTCGCGTCGGTAGAACTGGTTCTGATGGTCGTGAATCAGCGTGGTTCTGCCGTAGGGAATGTCGGTGGCCAGGGACGTCACGTTGATGTTGAAGGCCTCGAACGACGTCAGCGTCAGCGCTGGGTACAGGTAGGCCGAACCGTTTTCGGTCAGTTTATCTTCCTGGGCGGTTCGCAGTCCCCATTGGCCAGCTCCGGGCAGGCTGGGTTCACGGAACGTCTGGCCCAGCTCTACCGCCAGCAGCACGGAATTGTAATCGGCCGAGCTGGCGCGGATGCTGTCGGTGTCGTTCCGGCCCAGCAGAGCGTAGTCCGCCATGTTCTCCACATAACTCGCAAAGTCAGCCCGCTGCTCCAGAAAGTCGACTGCCTGAGACACGCTTGCACTGTCGGGCAGGTCGATCTCGAAATCGTGGACCTGGTCGGAAAGCGTGGACCAAACGTATTTGTTCAGGCACAGGCCGCCGCCTGAATCGTTCACGCAGTTCATCACCGCCTGGAACTCACTGGCGGTGTAGCGGCCAAGGCTGCGTTGCACCAGATAGTGAGAAAACGGATTGACCTTCACATCCTGGTCGGCATCCGCCGCCAGCGCGGTCATGGTAACGTCCCCGTAGCTGGCCGCAATGATCACATCGGGGCCGACCGGCAGGCCGTCCTCAAAGGTCAGGACGAAATGGCCGTCATCTCCGGTTTCGGTCTGATAGGTAACCGCTCCCAGATTCTGCAGGGCGTTGTTGGTTTTGTAGGCGAAAACCCGGTCCGGCACGACAATCCGCAGGTTACGCCTTGTTGCTTCGCCCGCTGGCGCCATATGCGACGGCACCTCCATGGTCACCCGCAGCTGATTGGGTTCGAGCCCACGGCCATTGCTCGAATCGCCGGTGCTGCTCTCGCTGAAATTGTCCAGGGCATTTACGGTGTCGCCAAAACGGTTGGGGATTTGCCGGGCCGTATCAATGGCGTCTCCGCCACCGCCGCAACTGACAAGAAAAAACGTGGGCAAAAACGCGAGGGCGAGGTTCAATCTCATGCCAGGACATCCAATGTACGAGTGTCACAGGAGCCTAGCAGTATTGGGCAAGACAGAGCGTGAAGGGTTGCACGAATCGGTTACCCGGCCAGGTGCCGGGTAACCAACCGGAGGGCTGGGTTTCAGAAGAAAATCTTGATGCCTGCCATCACGCCTTCGTCCAGGTTGACGTCCGGTGAGCCGCGAAAATCCAGCTCGGTATTCAGGTAACGATAACCGGCAAACACCTCGGCATTACGAATCACCCGGTAACTGCCGCGCAGTTCCACGCTGGTCATATCATCGGAGTCGCCGAACGACAGGATGCTGGGTGCATAATGCAGGCTGCCGCCAATCGACAACCCGGGTACATCCGGAATATTCACGGTGGCAAACCCACCCAGCCCGACAGCGCCGCCATCGACATTGTTATCGTCATCATAGCCGACACCCCGGAGGCCGATGCCGGCGGTGGTTGGCAGATTCCCCAGAGCGGTGCGACCCTGGGCGTGGAAGTCCAGATTGGCGATGTGGCGGCTGCCCTCATGGTAGGTGTAGCCAGCGCCGAGCTGAATGTCGTTCTGCGACCCGAAGAAATTCACCTGCCCCTTGACGGAGTCGTTGGTCAGGCTCAGGTCCAGGTCACTTGCAAACACGGGCGCAGCAGCCAGAGACAGCACCAGAGCGGATATGCGGGTTATGTTCATGTTGACACCTTGGATAAACAGATCAATGGAAACGATTGGGATGGTAACCAGCCACGACAGCGGGCACAACTTAAAAGCCGTTTAACCACGGATCACACCGTGCCGGGGTTCAGGAAGCCGCAGCGGCCTGGCAGTATTGCTCCAGCACCGCACGCAACATTTCCAGATTCACCGGTTTGGCAACGAAAGAATCCATGCCGGCTTCCCGGCAGCGTTCCTCGTCTTCCTCCATGGCGCTGGCAGTCAGAGCCACCACGGGTATTGGTGAGCGGTTCTGTTCCTGTTCCCACCGGCGCAAACGGCGAGTGGCTTCAAACCCGTCTACCCGTGGCATCAGGCAATCCATCAAAATCACATCAAAAGGGTGCCACTGCCACAGGGCGGCCGCTGCCTCACCATCGTTCGCAGTCATTACGTCACAACCCAGACGCTCCAGCAGTCGCCGGGTGAGCGTGCGGTTAACCGGGTTGTCTTCCACCAGCAGCACCCGCATCCGGCCGCAGGACAACTCGGCAGGCCGGGGGTCCGGCTCGGAAGACGTTTGCAACGAAAAGCGGGTCAGAAACCGACGTTCCTGGGTTTGCTGATCGCTGAACAACTGATTCAGCATTGGAATCAGATAGGACTCTCTCAGGGATTTGCTCAGGAAGCCGTCCGCGCCGGCCTGCCGGAAGTGCTCGGCGTCGCCCCGTTGCGGGTTGGAAGACAAAATCAGAATGCGAAGTGTGCCCCACTGCGGGTTGCTGTGAATCTGCTTGCACAGAAGATCACTGTCCATATCGGGTACGAAGCCATCGAGAATCATCGCGTCATAGGGTGCATTGGCGTCGAAGGCTTGGCGAAGTGCCGCCAGCGCCTCGCCGGCAGACCTGACGGCTTCAATGTGAATGTCATAGCGGGACAGCATTTCCAGGGTGATTTTGCGGGACAGCTCGTAGGAGTCCACCACCAGAATCCGGCGGCCCTGTACCCGGCGAGAATCCGGCCGCACTCGAGCCGCACTGCCCTGGGCCTCTTCCAGCGTGAGTTCCATCCAGAACGTAGAGCCCTCGCCGGGGCGGCTTTCCACATCGAGAGTGCCGCCCATCAGATCGATCAACTGGCGGCAGATCGTCAGGCCCAGCCCGGCACCGGGGAGTTGCCGCTGGAAACGCTGGCCAAGCTGTACGTAAGGTTCGTAAACCAGCGGAATGTCATCGGGATTGATGCCCACACCGGTGTCTTCCACTGCCAGGCGCAGGCGTACCTTCTCATCCCGGCGGCCAAGTACCTCAATGCTGACCAGCACATGGCCCGAATCGGTAAACTTGATGGCGTTGGAGAGCAGGTTCAGCAAGACCTGTCGAATACGTACCGGATCGCCGGTCAGCGCCCAGGGCAGGTTTTCATCGATGCGCACTTCCAGGGCCAGGCCCTTTTCACGGGCGCGGGCACCCAGCATGTGCACCAGATCGTTCACCGTTTCCCGCAGGTCAAAGGGAACCGCTTCCAGCTCCAGCTTTCCTGCCTCCATGCTGGAAATGTCCAGGAGGTCATTGATGATGGCCGACAAGCTTTCGGAGGCGTTCAGCAGAGTGTGAACGTACTCCCGCTGTTCCTGATCAAGCGGCGTGTCACCCAGCAGATTGGCGTAGCCCAGCACCGATTGCAGTGGTATGCGCAGCTCATGGCTGACGTTGGCCAGAAACCGGTTCTTGGCATGATTGGCGCGGATGGCATCGTCCCGCTCGCTCTGGGTTTGCAGGGTGGTCTGTCGCAGAGAGCGGGTGTCTTCCAGAATCTGCAGGCGCATTTTGTTGAGGGCCTGCTCCAG
>DASSWD010000047.1:0-2020 GCA_035705335.1 Marinobacter sp.
ACGAAGGGCAGCCAGAAGGCCATCACTAGCGGGAAAAAACCATAAGACCAGAGCAACCGGCGCAGCAGATACAGGGCAACTTCTTTCCAGAACCGGTGTCTGAGTTCCGGCACCTTGCGTATCTGTTCCAGATAGCGGCGGCGTTCCGCCCACCAGGCGGCAACTTCAGGGGCTTCGATCGGGTTCCGGGTACGGCTGGAATCGGTCATTCGGGATGGGCTACCTTGTTACGTCCGTTCGGTGCATGATAGCTGATAGTACGTGTTACCCTGCAATTAACAAAAGGGTTATACCTCTGTTCTCCACTTGTTCAAGCACAGGATCGTTGTA
The DNA here is from genome assembly GCA_035705335.1 of Marinobacter sp. Lineage (GTDB taxonomy): Bacteria > Pseudomonadota > Gammaproteobacteria > Pseudomonadales > Oleiphilaceae > Marinobacter. The sequence continues at coordinate 331 of DASSWD010000047.1, forward strand.
ATGGCTGCAGTGACAGAAACCACTATTCACCCGGCATTTGAAAAACTCCGCAGTCACCGGATTGGCACCCTGAACCTTGAGGTTGAGGAGTATCGCCACAAGAAAACCGGTGCCCGCCACCTGCACCTGGCGGCGGACAACGATGAAAATGTGTTTTTTGTGGCCTTGCGCACCTTCCCGATGGACTCCACCGGGGTGGCGCACATCCTTGAGCACACGGCGCTGTGTGGCAGCGAACGCTACCCGGTGCGCGACCCGTTCTTCATGATGATCCGGCGGTCGCTCAATACCTTCATGAATGCCTTCACCAGCAGTGACTGGACCGCTTACCCATTCGCCAGCATGAACCGCAAGGATTTTGACAACCTGCTTGAGGTGTATCTGGATTCGGTGTTTTTCTCGCGACTGGACCCGCTGGATTTTGCCCAGGAAGGCCACCGCCTGGAGTTTGACAAGCCAGACGACCCAGCCAGCGATCTGGTTTACAAAGGCGTGGTGTACAACGAGATGAAAGGCGCCATGAGCGCGCCGACGTCCCAACTGTGGCAGAACCTGACCAGCCACCTGTTCCCGACCACCACCTATCACTACAACAGTGGCGGTGAGCCGGACCACATCGTCGACCTGAGCTACGACGACCTGGTGAAGTTCTACAAGCACCATTACCACCCCAGCAACGCCATTTTTGCCACCTACGGCAACATCCCCGCCTGTGAGCACCATGAGAAGTTCGAGGAGCTGGCGCTCAAACGCTTTGATCGCCTGAACATCGAGCTGCCGGTGCGGGATGAAAAGCGCCTGTTCGCGCCGATCCGGGTGGAGCAGGGCTATGCTGTGAGCGAAGGCGAAGACACTGGCAACAAGACCCACATCGTGATGGGCTGGCTGCTGGGCCACAGCTTTGACCTGCAGGAAAACCTCGAAGGCCAGTTGCTCTCCGCGGTGCTCCTAGAGAACAGTGCTTCGCCTTTGATGCGGGCGCTGGAAACCACCGACATCGGCCATGCGCCGTCGCCCATGTGCGGTCTGGAAGACTCCAACCGGGAAATGACGTTTGTCTGTGGTATCGAAGGCAGCGAGCCGGAGAAACAGGGCGAGTTGGAGAACCTGATTGAATCCACCCTGAGGAAGGTGGTGGAAGAAGGCGTCAGCCAGGACCGGCTGGAAGCCATTCTGCACCAGTTGGAACTGCACCAGCGGGAAATTGCCGGTGACCAGTTCCCCTATGGGCTGCAACTGATCATGAGTGCCATTGCCCCGATGGTGCACGGCGGCGATCCGGTGGAGTTGCTGGATCTGGAGCCGGTGCTGGCCACGCTGCGTGAAAAGATCAAAGACCCGGCTTACGTGTCGGGCCTGATTCGTCGCAAACTGCTGGAGAATCCGCATCGGGTAACCCTCACCCTGCGCCCGGACCAGCAGCTGGAGCACCGCCGGCAGCAGGCCATCCGTGAGGCGCTGGCCAAACGCAAAGAGAGCCTGACAGACGCCGAAGTCAAAGCCATTATCGAACGCGCCCAGGCGCTGGAAGAGCGGCAGATGCGCAAGGACGACGATTCCATCCTGCCGAAAGTCGGGCTGGACGATGTTCCGCTGCAAACGCCGGAGCCGGAAGGCCAGCACGACGCCGACATCAACGCCACCGTTTATGCCCGCGGTACCAACGGCCTGGTGTACCAGCAGATTGTGG
>DASSWD010000048.1:0-4762 GCA_035705335.1 Marinobacter sp.
CGGCGACTTGCTGGACCATCTGAACCAGGATTCGCTGGTGGTGCTCGCCGGTGCCCGCGCTGAAAAAGGCCTTCTGGAGCCGCGTAACGATCTGCCGTACCAGTTCGAGCGTGAGGGCTATTTCTTCTGCGATCAGGCGAAGACCCTCGCCGCTGGCCGGCCGGTGTTCAACCGCACCGTGACCCTGCGGGATTCCTGGGGCAAGGGAGGCAAATAATGCGTATCTACAATACGCTGACCCAGCAAAAAGAGACATTTCGGCCCATTGAGCCCGGCAAGGTGCGGATGTACGTCTGCGGCATGACCGTCTATGACTACTGCCACCTGGGCCATGCCCGGGTGCTGGTGGCCTTTGATGTGGTGACCCGGTACCTGCGCCACCGCGGCTACGACGTGCATTATGTGCGTAACATCACCGACATCGACGACAAGATTCTGCGCCGCGCCGATGAAAACGGCGAGCTCTACACCGATCTGACCGCCCGCATGATCAAGGCCATGCACGAAGACGAGGCCCGCCTGGGCGTGCTGTCGCCCACCGAAGAGCCCCGGGCGACCGGCTTTATCGACGACATCATCGCGATGATTCACCAGTTGATCAGTGGCGGCCACGCCTACGCCGCCGATAACGGCGATGTGTATTTCGCCGTGGAGTCCTTCCCGGACTACGGCAAGCTCAGCAAGAAAAAGCTGGAGGATCTGGTGGCCGGTGCGCGGGTGGACGTGCAGGAAGCCAAGCGCAGCCCGGCAGACTTTGCCTTGTGGAAAGCGGCCAAACCCGGCGAGGTCAGCTGGCCATCGCCCTGGGGTGACGGCCGGCCCGGCTGGCACATCGAGTGTTCGGCCATGTCGAACCGCTGCCTTGGCGATACCTTTGACATCCACGGCGGTGGTCCGGACCTGCTGTTCCCCCACCACGAGAACGAGATTGCCCAGTCCGAGTGCGCCAATGGCCATACGTTCGTACACACCTGGATGCACGCAGGCGCCATTCGGGTGAATAAAGAGAAGATGTCCAAATCCCTGGGCAACTTCTTCACCATCCGGGAAATTCTGGAATCCTACCCGGCGGAAGTGGTGCGCTATTTCCTGGTGTCGAGCCATTATCGCAGCCAGGTGGACTATTCCGAGGACAACCTGGCGGAAGCCGGGCGCACCCTGACCAAGCTGTATCATGCCCTGCGCGGCATCATACCTGCCAAGGACAGTGACGTGGCGGAGACAGACCACGATCGCCGCTTTGTCGAGGTGATGGACGATGACTTCAACACCGCCGGTGCCATTGCCGTGCTGCATGCGGTAGCGAATGACATCAATCAGTTTCGGCGCGAAGGCAACGAGCAGGGCGCCCGCGAGAGCGCCGCCGTGCTGGTGCGCCTGGGCGGTATCCTTGGCTTGCTGCAGCAAGACCCGGAAGCCTTCTTCCAGGCCGACACCGGGGGCGAACTCAGCGCCGACGACATTGAAGCCATGATTCAGGCCCGCAAGGACGCTCGCAAGAACAAGAACTTTGCCGAGGCGGATCGCATTCGCGACGAGCTGGCCGGCAAAGGCATCATTCTGGACGATACTCGCGAAGGAACGACCTGGCGCCGAGGCTGACGCCCCGGCGCCCAACGGGCAGCGTGCGGTTCAGGAATGACCTGATAGGGAATTTCCCGTACAATGCCCGGCTCTAATCAGAATGCCCCCGCGTGCAAGGCGCATCATGGAAGGGGGACTCGGGAACCATAACCCATTGAGGCAAACAACGATGACAGAACGCGTACAGATTGGCGGCATTCAGGTCGCGAAGAACCTCTACGATTTCGTAAACAACGAGGCCATCCCTGGCACCGGGCTTGATGCAGACAAGTTCTGGGCCGAGTTTGACAAGATTGTGAACGAGCTGGCCCCGCGCAACCGTGAGCTGCTGGCCAAGCGCGACGCCATCCAGGAAAAGCTGGACGGCTGGTACCGCGACCACAAGGGCCAGAAGCTGGACATGGCCGAGTACAAGTCGTTCCTGAAAGAGATTGGTTACCTGGTCGACGAGCCGGCGGATTTCAAAATTTCCACCGCCAACGTTGATCCGGAAGTCGCCACTCAGGCTGGCCCCCAGCTGGTAGTGCCGATCATGAACGCCCGTTTCGCCCTGAACGCAGTGAATGCCCGCTGGGGCAGCCTGTACGACGCACTCTACGGCACTGACGCGATTTCCGAGGAAGGCGGCGCCGACAAAGGCCGCGGCTATAACCCGGTGCGCGGTGCCAAAGTTATCGAGTGGGCCCGCAATCTCCTGGACAGCTCCGCTCCGCTGGCCGCTGGCAGCCATAAAGACGCAGCCAAATACTATGTCGACGGCGGCAAGCTGGCGGTCAAATTGCAGAATGGTGAAGTCACCGGTCTGAAAGACGAAGCCGGCTTTGTTGGCTACACCGGCGCGGCCGACGCTCCCACCGGCGTTCTGCTGGTCAAGAACGGCATGCACTTCGAGATCCAGATTGATGCGACTCATCCGATCGGCAAGGACGACGGCGCGCACGTTAAAGATGTGCTGATGGAGTCTGCCCTGACCACCATCATGGACTGCGAAGATTCTGTTGCTGCCGTTGATGCTGACGACAAGGCGCTGGCCTACCGCAACTGGCTGGGCCTGATGAAGGGCGATCTGCAGGAAACCTTCGAGAAGGGTGGTAAGTCTGTCACCCGTAAGATGAACGGCGACCGCAAATACACCGGTGCCAATGGCAGCGAGCTGGTGCTCAAGGGCCGCAGCCTGATGTTCATTCGTAACGTGGGTCACCTGATGACCAACCCGGCCATCCTGCTGAAAGACGGCAGCGAAGTGCCTGAGGGTCTGATGGACGGTCTGATCACGTCCCTGATCGCCATCCACGACTTGCAGGGCAAGGGCCCGCTGCACAACAGCACCAAAGGCTCGGTATACATCGTTAAGCCCAAGCAGCACGGCCCGGAAGAAGTGGCTTTCACCAACGAGTTCTTCGGTCGCGTTGAAGACGCTCTCGGCCTGCCGCGCTTCACCCTGAAAGTGGGCATCATGGACGAAGAGCGTCGTACCACCGTTAACCTGAAAGCCTGTATCCACGCGGCCAAAGAGCGTGCGGTGTTCATCAACACCGGCTTCCTGGACCGCACCGGCGACGAAATGCACACCTCCATGGAAATGGGTCCGTTCATCCGCAAGGGCGCGATGAAGCAGGCCGCGTGGATCAACGCCTACGAGCAGTGGAACGTGGACATCGGCCTGGAAGTGGGCTTCTCCGGCGTTGCCCAGATCGGTAAAGGTATGTGGGCCATGCCGGATCTGATGGCGGCCATGCTGGAAGCCAAGATCGGCCACCCGAAATCCGGTGCCAACACCGCGTGGGTTCCTTCGCCGACCGCCGCTACTCTGCACGCCACCCATTACCATCAGGTCAACGTGTTTGACGTACAGAAGCAGCTGGCCAGCCGTCAGCGCGCCGCGCTGGACGACATCCTGACCGTGCCGGTGATGGAGGATCCGTCTTCCCTGAGCGCCGAGGACATCCAGCAGGAGCTGGACAACAACGCCCAGGGTATTCTGGGTTACGTGGTGCGCTGGATCGACCAGGGTGTGGGCTGCTCCAAGGTGCCGGACATCAACGATGTGGGCCTGATGGAAGACCGCGCAACCCTGCGTATCTCCTCCCAGCTGCTGACCAACTGGCTGCACCATGGCATCTGCTCTGAAGCGCAGATCATGGAAACCATGAAGCGCATGGCGGCTGTGGTTGACAAGCAGAACGCTGGCGATGCGGCGTACCGCAACATGGCGCCGAACTTTGATGACAGCGTGGCGTTCCAGGCCGCTCTGGATCTGGTTCTGAAGGGCCGCGAGCAGCCGAACGGCTACACCGAGCCGCTGCTGCACGCTTACCGCCTGAAGGCCAAGCAGAAGTACGGGGCGTAATTCCGCTCCTGCTCACAAAAAACCCCGCTTCGGCGGGGTTTTTTGTGTCTGGTTAGCTTAGAAAAGACGGTGTTATTCGGCGTGCAGTACGTCGGCCGCGTACAGAGTGTTTTCCAGCAGGGTGGCAATGGTCATCGGGCCAACGCCGCCGGGTACCGGGGTGATGAACGCGGCGCGCTCTGCGGCCACATCAAACTCCACATCGCCCCGCAGTTTGCCGTCCTCGCCACGGTTGATGCCCACATCAATCACCGTCGCGCCAGGCTTGATCCACTCGCCCTTGACCAGACCTGGCTTGCCGGCGGCGGCAATCACAATGTCAGCATCTGCCACGAAGGCCGGAAGATCGTGGGTGAAGCGGTGGCACACAGTAGTCGTAGCACCTTTGAGCAGCAGCTCCATACACATCGGGCGACCGACAATGTTGGACGCGCCCACGATGACGGCATGCTTGCCCTTGTAATCGGTGCCAATGGAATCCAGCAGGGTGATGACGCCGGCGGGCGTGCAGGGGCGCAGGGCCGGTTTGCGCTGCATCAGGCGGCCGATGTTGTAAGGGTGGAAGCCGTCCACGTCTTTATCGGGGCGGATTTTCACCAGAATCGGGTCGGCGTCGAGGTGGGCAGGCAGGGGCAGTTGCACCAGAATGCCATCCACGGCCGGGTTGTCGTTCAGCTCGTCGATCAGGGCTTCCAGCGCCTGCTGGGACGTGGTCTCTGGCAGGTCGTAGGACAACGACACGATGCCGGCCTCGTCACAGGCCTTGCGCTTGTTGCCCACATACACCTGGGAGGCCGGGTCGCTGCCGACCAGGACCACCGCCAGGCC
>DASSWD010000049.1:0-5349 GCA_035705335.1 Marinobacter sp.
CTGGCAGGGCGTACCGCGAGTTCCTTCACAGCACACATTGGTGCCATGAAAGTGAATGAAGAACTGGACGCCATCCGCACCCTGGGGCTGGACCCGGTGGAACTGCTGGTCATTCCCAGAGTGCTGGCGATGATGGTGAGCCTTCCGGTGCTGACCTTTGTTGGCATGATGTCCGGTATGTTGGGTGGCGCGGCCGTTTGTACGTTGGCTCTGGATATCCCGCTGAGCCAGTTTATCGCTATCGTTGAACGGGACATCGCCCTCAACCACTTCCTGGTCGGGCTCGGCAAAGCGCCGGTGTTTGCCTTTCTGATTGCGGTGATCGGCTGTCTGGAGGGTTTCAAGGTAACCGGCAGCGCGCAATCCGTGGGCGAACACACCACCTCCAGTGTGGTGCAGTCGATATTCATGGTGATATTGCTGGATTCGATCGCCGCACTGTTTTTCATGGAAATGGGTTGGTAACACCTATGGCCCCGGCAAACGACGCGACTCCCGATCAGACCCCAATCATTCAGGTGCGGGGCCTGGGCAATCGTTTCGGCCCCCATGTGGTCCATGAAGACCTGGACCTTGATCTTTACCGCGGTGAAATTCTGGGAGTGGTCGGCGGTTCCGGCACCGGAAAGTCTGTGCTCCTGCGCAGCATTGTGGGCTTGCAGACGCCCAATGAAGGTACCATTTCCGTCTTTGGGCAAAACCTTTCGGAGTTGTCCGGCGCGGTGCGATCAACACTCGAGCAGCGGTTTGGTGTTTTGTTTCAGGGTGGCGCCCTGTTCACCTCATTGACCCTGGTTGAGAACGTTGCCCTGCCGTTGATCGAGCATGCCGCGCTCAATCGCCCGGACGCCGAGGAACTGGCCCGGATGAAGCTGGCCCTCACGGGCCTGCCGCCAGACGCCGAAAGCAAGTACCCGGCGGAGCTTTCTGGCGGCATGGTCAAACGGGCAGCGCTGGCGAGATCCCTGGCACTGGACCCGGAGATCCTGTTTCTGGACGAACCGACCGCCGGGCTCGACCCGATTGGTGCCGCCGCGTTTGACGAGCTGATCGTCACCTTGCGGAACGCCCTCGGCCTGACCGTATTTCTGGTCACCCACGATCTGGATACCCTGTACACCACCTGTGACCGCGTGGCCGTACTGGCAAGGAAAAAAGTACTCCTGGCAGATCGTCTTGAACGCGTTGCCGAAGACACCGACGCCTGGGTCCAGGACTATTTCCACGGGCCCCGGGGGCGCGCTGCCATTGCAAGCCACAGCGTAAGGCAACAGACACACAAGGAGCAGAACTGATGGAGCCCAGAGCTCATCACGTCATCATCGGATGTTTTACCCTGGTCGCCGTGGCCGCGACCCTGGTGTTTGCGCTTTGGCTGGGCAAATTCTCGACAGACACTGACTGGTCCTATTACCAGATCAGTTTTGATCATCCCGTCGGCGGGCTCGCAAAGGGTAACCCGGTGCTCTATAGCGGCATTCCCGTAGGCGATGTCCAGGACCTCACACTGGCGCCCGACAATCCGGCCCACGTGCGGGTGCTGGTGCGCGTCGACCGGACGATTCCCATACGCGAGAACACACGGGCCGAACTGGTGCTGGCCAACATCACCGGCAGCATGAGCATTCAGTTCACCGGCGGCACCCCGGACAGCGATATTCTGGAAGGTGATCGTGAGAACCCCCCGGTGATCGCGGCGGAGCCATCCACATTAAGCAATCTGATGGCCAACGGCGAAGCCATGCTCGCGACGGCCGAGCAACTGCTGGCCAGCGCTAATGTCCTGCTATCCGCAGACAACCTGAACAACATTGCCGCCATTCTGGAGAATACGCGGATAGCCACCGAGTCTCTGCTGGAGAACCGTAAACAGTTGCTAGCCCTGATGGAACAGTTTGATGCCGCGGCTATCCGCGCGGAAGAAGCGGCCATCAAGGTATCCAGGGTATCGGATAACGCGCGCATCGTGCTCAGCGAACAGGTCACGCCCGTTCTGGTTACCATCAACAACACTATGAAAACCCTGATCCCGACGCTGGAACGCCTGAACCGTGTGACAGCAGAGAACGAAGGCGCGCTGGCCTCCGGCTTGCAGGGCATGGGCGAGCTAACTCCAGCGCTCCGGGAACTGCGCAGTACCCTGCGCAATCTGAACGCATTTACCAGCCGCCTGGAGCGGAACCCTGCCGGCACCCTATTGGGAAATGGCGGTATCAAGGAGTTTGAACAATGAGGCTGGCCTACCTGTTTGCCGGCGCCATCCTGGCGTTATCTGGCTGCACTGTACTCCCGATACCCGAAGCGCCCCGCCTGGTGGATCTGGCGGAGCCCGCGTCCACACCGACCATGACCACCTCCAGACCCGTCAGCCTCCGGGTCGACACACCGCTGGCGTCCGCCCCGATCAACGGTGCCCGCATACTCATCAAACCTTCGGTCTATGAGTTTCAGGCGCTCAGCGGCGCCCAGTGGCGGGATTCCATTCCGGTCGTGCTGAGGGATTACCTGATTCAGCAACTGCGATCATCCGGCGGATTTGACAATGTCGCCAGCGACACCAGCCCGGCCAGTACCGATCACACCCTGGTGCTTGAGATTTCAGGCTTCCACGCACGGCTGAACGGTGAGGCAACGCTGGTGGAACTTCAGGTTCACGGTGAATTGCTGAACAACCAGAGCCGCAGCACACTCTGCGCGCACAATTTCAGCGTGAGCGAACCCGTGGAAGGAACCGCGCTGGATACCTTGATGGGGGGCTTCAGCGCCGCGGCCTGGGCGCTATCATCGGAATTGACCGCGTGGGCCCACGGGTGCCTTGGTGGACTGTGATCGCGGGACTAAGTGTTGCCTGCCAGCCTGATCAGTCCCTGGGAAACAGATCGGGCCAGGCCGCCTGCAGATAAAGCAGCATGGACCACAGGGTCAGGCCCGCCGCAATGTACAGTAGCCCGATGGACACATACGCCAGCAGATGCCCCGGCGGAAACGCCAGCAAGCCGACAATGGCGACCATCTGGGCGGTGGTTTTGATCTTGCCGATGTAAGACACCGCCACGCTCGCGCGGCTGCCGATCTCTGCCATCCACTCCCGCAAGGCGGAAATCACGATTTCCCGCCCAATAATAATGGTGGCCGGAATCGTCAACAGCACGGCCGAGTAAGCCTCAATCAACACCGTCAGCGCCACCGCAACCATCAGCTTGTCGGCTACCGGGTCAAGGAAGGCTCCAAAGGGCGTGCTCTGATTCAGGCGGCGGGCCAGATAACCGTCCAGCCAGTCGGTTATGCCCGCCAGGGCGAAAATCGCAGCACTGACCAGCAGGCTCCACTCCATGGGCAAATAAAACACCCCCACGAACACCGGGATCATCACAATCCGGGACATTGTCAGCAGGTTGGGTAGATTCATGGTCGTCCTGTTCATGTTAGTGGCCGTGTAGTGCTGCATAGATGGATTCTGCCAGCGATTTGCTGATGCCCTGCACCTTGGTCATTTCTTCCACGCTGGCTTTGCGAATTTCCTGAATCCCGCCAAAGTACCGGATCAACTCCCGGCGGCGCTTCGGGCCAACCCCGTCAATGCCTTCCAGGGTTGATTGCCGGCGTTTCTTGTCCCGGCGCGCCCGGTGACCGGTAATCGCAAACCGGTGGGATTCATCACGGATGTGCTGGATCAGGTGCAGCGCCGGCGAATCGGCCGGTACCCTGAACACATCCCCGGTCATGGCATCGATCAACTGCTCCATGCCAGCCCGGCGCGTGACGCCCTTGGCCACGCCGATCAATGGAATATCGGAAATCCCCAGTGATTCAAACAGTTCCCTTGCAATGTTCAATTGGCCTTTACCACCGTCAATGAACACCAGATCGGGCCGCTTGCCTTCACCGTTCACCATCCGTTTGTAACGGCGGGTCAGCACCTGGCGCATAGCGGCGTAGTCATCCCCTGCGGTAATGTCTTCAATGTTGTATAGGCGGTAATCGCTTTTCAGGGGGCCATTCTCGTCGAAAACCACGCAGGATGCGACCGTGTTCTCACCATGACTATGGCTGATGTCAAAACACTCCATACGCGCGGGCGTTTCCGGTAGCGCCAACAGGTCGCGCAATGCCAGCAGTCGGCGATACACCGTTTCCTTGCTGGCCAGATGCGTCAACAGGGTTTGTTGGGCGTTGGTCTCGGCAAGCTCCAGCCAGCGGCGACGTTCACCTCGCACATTGCCGCGAATGCGCGTGTCGCGGCCAGCCGCTTCACTGAGCGCTGCCGTCAGAACGGACTGCCCTTCGACCGCTCCCTGCACGAGAATGTCGCGGGGAATCTCCCGCTGGGTATCGCCGCCGAAATAGTACTGCCCCAGAAAAGAGGCCAACAGCTCGCCTTCGGTCTGCTCAAGCGAGAAGCGCGGAAAATAATCCTTTGTTCCCAGCACCCGGCCGCCCCGGACGATGATCACCACAATACACACTATCCCCGCTTCCTGGGCGATGGCAATAACGTCCGCGTCGCCGTTCTCGCCATCCACCGACTGCTGCTCCTGGACATGGCGCAGATAGGTGATCTGGTCCCGATAAGCGGCGGCTTTTTCGAACGCCAGGTCTTTTGAGGCCTGCTCCATGGCGTCCATCAGATCCTTCAGGATGGCAGGGTTTTTGCCCTCCAGGAACATGGTGGCGTGGCGCACGTCTTCGAGGTAGTCCTCCGGGCTGACGAAGCCTACGCAGGGCGCCGTGCAGCGGTTGATCTGGTATTGCAGGCATGGCCGGTTTCTGTTCCTGAAATAGCTTTCCGAACAGGATCTTATGCGGAATACTTTCTGAAGAAGGTTAAGACTTTCCTTGACCGCACCGGAGCTTGGAAAAGGACCATACCAGATGCCGCCGCCTTTCTTGGTGCGCCCGCGACGGAACGTCAGCGAGGGGTAATCGTCGTGGGAAGACCGATAGATATAAGGGTAGGATTTGTCGTCCCGCAACAGGATGTTGTAAGGCGGGCGCAGGGATTTGATCAGGTTCTGTTCGAGCAGCAGGGCTTCGGTTTCACTGCCGGTGATAGTGACTTCAATGTAACAGATCTTCGAAACCAGCGCCTCAGTCTTGGGCGCCAGGCCGGACTTGCGGAAGTAGCTGCTGACGCGCTTTTTGAGGTTGCGGGCCTTACCCACGTAGAGCACCTCCCCGACGGTGTCGTACATACGATACACGCCGGGACGTTCAGTGAGCTGTTTCAGGAAGTTCTGATGGTCGAACGCCCTGTCGGAATCCGGGAGATCAGACCTTGTCGGCATCCAGCAACCCGAGTCTGACCGCCATCAATGCCAGTTCAACGTCGCTGGAGATCTCCAGCTTCTC